>NZ_CP032570.1:1800000-2042500 GCF_003626915.1 Tsuneonella amylolytica | reverse complement strand
AAGCAGGGCTCCGGAGAAGGACGCCTGGGGACGCTCGGCGACGTCCTCGACCGCAGCTTCGGCGTGTATATCGGCACCACCTTCCGGCGGGCCGACTTCGATGCGATCGGCGGCTTCGACACGACGATGGCGCAGTCCGAGGATTTCGACTTCTGGGTGCGCCTTATGCTGCTGGGCGGGCACGCCCGCTACATCGACGAGGTCCTCGGCGATTATCGCATTCGCGCCGGATCGGCGTCGAGCAGTGCGCAGCGGATGCTGGTCGGCAATCTGAAGGTATATGCGAAGGCGTATCGCGCTCTCGACGGGCGGCCCGAACAGGAGCTGGCGGCCAAGCTCATCGAAGCGACGCGGCGCCGAATCGGCTTCGAGCAGGCGATCGACCGGGTCATCGATGGCGACCCGCGGGGAGGAATCGCGATACTACGGGCCTATAACGAGCTGTCCGGCCCCGTCTGGAAAAGTGCCTACGCCCTGTGGGCGCTCGCGCCCTCGCTCGCGAAACCTATGCTGATGTGGCGCCGGTTCGCCCATTCGCGCGGCAATACCGGCAGCGTCGCCGCATTCCTTCGATCGCTGCGCACTACGAGGCAGCGAGCGGCATGACGCGCTCCGCCGAATCGATTGCGCGGTTCCGCAACGATGTCCGCAGCGCCGTGTTCTGGCGGTCGGGCTCGCAGATCGCGGCACAGGCGATCGCCTGGCTGTCGACGTTCGCGGTCATCCGCATTCTCTCTCCGACCGATTACGGCCTATATGCCATAACCGGGGTCGTGATGAGCCTGCTGTCGCAGCTCAACGGCTACGCTCTCGCCAACGCTTATGTGCGCGATCGCGATGCCGGAGAGCGGACGCTTCGCCAGTTGTTCGGCATGCTCATCGTGCTCAATGCCGTGCTTGCCGCGATCCAGGTCGCGGCGGCACCGTGGGTCGCCCAGTTCTATCACGAGCCGCTGGTAGCCGACATGCTGCGCGTGCAGGCGCTCATCTACTTCACCAATCCGTTCCTGGCGTTCGGGTACGCGGTGCTCGCGCGCAAGCTCGACTTCCGCCTGCAATCCCACGTCAATATCGTGTCGGCCCTCCTCGGCGCGGTCGCCGCCCTGGCAGGTGCCTTGGGAGGTCTCGGTGTGTGGACGCTGGTGCTCGCCCCCATGGTCCTTTTTTCCACCCGCGCTTTCGGGATGTGGTTCGTCGCCCGCACGTTCGTCCGGCCTAGCTTCGACTTCGCCGGTGGCTGGCACCTTGCCAATTACGGCGGCATGGTGACCGCCGCGAGCCTGCTGTGGTTCGTGCAGTCACAGGCCGACGTCATCATCGCTGGCCGCGCGACAAGCCCCTACTGGCTCGGCGTCTACACGACGGCGCTTTTCCTCGCGCAGATATTCGTCACCAAGGTCGTGCCGCCGATCAACGAAGTGGCGTTCACCGCCTATGCGCGCATACAAGACGACCCGGGCATACTGAGCCGGGCGTTCCTCACCTCCGTCCGCCTCGTCATGGTCGCGGCGATGCCTTTCTGCCTCGGCATGGCGGCGAGCGCGCAGCCGCTCGTCCTGTTCGCGCTGGGCGAGAAGTGGAGCCAGGCCGTGCCCCTTGTGCGCATGCTGGCGATGGCGATGCCGTTCATGACGCTGTTCGTCCTTTTCGCCCCCGCGGTGAGCGCGGTGGGACGGCCGGGGCTGGCCACGGCCAATGCGGCGGTGGGCGCGATCGTCATGCCGGTCGCGTTTCTGGTCGGGAGCGGCTTCGGCGTGTTCGGGATCGCAGCGGCGTGGCTGGTGGCGTACCCTCTGCTCACGCTGTTCGCCGCGGGCATATCGCTGCCGGCGATCGGCGTGACGAAGCGGGAGCTCGTCCGGGCGGTCCTGCCGCCAGTCGTCGCTGCCGTCACGATGGCGACCGGGGTCTGGGCGCTCGACGGGATGGTCGCCGAACGGCCCGCCCTCGTACGCCTCGCGATAATCGGACCGGCGGGCGGAGCGATCTATTTCGGCCTGCTGTGGATGTTCGCACGCGAGCGGCTTCTCGAGCCCATCGGCTTTCTCCGCAATCGCGGGTCGAACCCGCCCGAGGGAATGCCCACCCCCGCCGAGTAGTCCGCGCGGGGGTTCGGATGGAAAGCGGCCGCCTCCGGTGCTATTATGCCCGGCGAAAGGAGCGTGTCATGGCGCCTTCGCCCGTAATCGCCGGCCTTCTGTCTTTCCTCCTGCTTGCCGCCCCGCCCGCGGCAGCATCGGAACCCGGACCCGCCCCTGCCCCGGTGCTGGCGGCGTCACTCGAGGCCGTTCCCGACTTCGCGGACATTCCGCCCGAAGACCTGATCGACGGCACGCGCGATCGCTACAGCCGGATGACCGTGCCCGTCACGATCGGCGGCAAGGGACCGTTCCGCTTCATGATCGACACCGGATCGCAGGCGACGGTCGTCACCCCGCGGCTGCGCGAGCAGCTGCAGATGCCGTCGCTCGGCAGGGCCACCCTCGTCAGCATCGCCGCTCGCACGGAAATAGACCTCGTGCGGGTCGATGGCCTCGCCTTCGGCAGCCGCGTCTTCGACGGAATCCACGCCCCGCTGCTCGAGGCGCATCATATCGGGGCCGACGGCATCCTGGGGCTCGACAGCTTGCAGGACCTGCGCGTGCTCATCGACTTCCGCGGCGAAACAATTGCGGTGGGCGACGGCAAGGAACTGGGCGGCAACAAGGGCTACGAGATCGTGGTGCGCGCCCGGCGCAAGCTCGGCCGGCTGATCATCACCGATGCCGATATCGACGGGGTGCGGACCGCCGTGGTGGTCGATACCGGGGCGCAAGGGTCGATGGGCAACCGCGCCCTGCAGCGCCGGCTGCGTGTGAAGGACGGGATACCGCTCACCTCGACCGACGTCACCGGCACGCCGATCACCGGCAATCTCGGTGTCGCGCGGCAGGTCGTGATCGGGCGGGGCGGGGTGAAGCGCATGGAGCTGAACGCGATCCGCATCAACTATGCCGATGCGCCCGCGTTCGCCGCGCTCGGCCTGGCGAACAAGCCGGCATTGATCCTGGGCATCGAGGATCTGCGCCTGTTCGACCGGGTCGCGATCGACTTTTCCGACCGGACCCTTCTGTTCGACCTTCCCGACGGGACCGAGCGTCCCGCCAGCCGGATCGACCTGACGGGCCGCGGTTCGCGCCTCTAGCGCAGCCGCCGGGCCGCCGGCCCATTGTCTAAGCGCGGGGGGCGGCCCACATTGGGGCCATGCCGCCCGATCGGACCCCGACCGCGCCGCCCGATTACGACGGGTGGGCGACCCTCAAGCGGTTCCTGCCCTATCTCTGGCCGAAGGACCGGGCCGACCTGCGCTGGCGCATCGCCGTGGCGATGATCCTGGTGCTGCTGGCCAAGGGCGTCGTCCTGGCCACCCCGCTCGCCATGAAGAAGGTCGTCGACACGATGGCGCTGCAGGGCGACCCTTTGCTGTGGGTCGCGCTCAGTTTCGCCATCGCCTACACCGCGGGGCGTTTCCTGGGCGGCACGTTCGACCAGATACGCAACATCGTGTTCGAGCGGGTCGGGCAGGACGCCACCCGCCATTTGGCCGAAGACACCTTCTCCCGCCTGCACCAGCTGTCGCTGCGGTTTCACCTGTCGCGCCGCACGGGCGAGGTCACCAAGACGATCGAGCGCGGCACGAAGAGCATCGATTCGATGCTCTATTTCCTGCTCTTCAACATCGCGCCGACGATCCTCGAGCTGATCGCGGTGGGGGTCATCTTCTATACCCTGTTCGGGCTGCCACTGGTGCTGGCCACGGCCGCGACGGTTGTTATCTATATCGCGGCGACGCGCTGGATCACCGAATGGCGCACCGCGCTGCGCAAGCAGATGAACGATCTCGACGGCACGGCGCTCGCCCGCGCGGTCGATTCGCTGCTCAACTACGAGACGGTGAAGTTCTTCGGTGCGGAGGATCGCGAGACCGAGCGCTACGGCAAGGCCGCGCGCGCCTATGCCCAGGCTGCGATCAAGTCGGAGAATTCGCTGGGCCTCCTCAACATCGTGCAGGCCCTGATCATGAACGCGCTGATGCTGTTCGCGCTTGGGTTCAGCGTGTGGCAGTGGAGCAAGGGTGCGCTGACGGTCGGCGACCTCGTGGCGGTGCAGACCTATCTTACCCAGCTTTTCCGCCCGCTCGACATGCTCGGCTTCGTCTATCGCACGATCCGCCAGGGGCTGATCGACATGGCCGCTATGTTCAAGCTGATCGACACCGAAGCCGAAGTGATCGACGCCCCCGGGGCACCGGCGCTGGTGGTGGGCCGGCCTTCGGTCGTGTTCGAGGACGTGGTGTTCGGTTACGAGCCCGATCGCACGATCCTCCACGGCCTGTCGTTCGAGGTACCGGCCGGCGGCCACGTCGCCATCGTCGGGCCTTCGGGCGCGGGCAAGAGCACGATCGCGCGGCTGCTGTTCCGCTTCTACGACCCGTGGTCGGGCCGTATCCTGATCGACGGGCAGGATATCCGCGAGGTGACGCAGGCATCGGTCCGCGCGGCGATCGGTATCGTCCCGCAGGACAGCGTGCTGTTCAACGACACCATCGGCTACAACATCGCCTACGGCCGGGGCGGCGCTTCGCACGAGGATATCGTGCGCGCGGCGGGCGGCGCGGCGATACTGCCCTTCATCGAAAGCCTGCCGCAGGGCTTCGAAACCGAAGTGGGCGAGCGTGGCCTGAAGCTGTCGGGCGGCGAGAAGCAGCGCGTCGCCATCGCACGCACGCTGGTGAAGGACCCGCCGATCCTGTTGCTCGACGAGGCGACGAGCGCGCTCGATTCGCGGACCGAACAGGACATCCTGTCGACCCTGCACAAGGTCAGCGCCGACCGCACCTCGATCTCGATCGCCCACCGCCTGTCGACAGTGGCCGATGCCGACCGCATTCTCGTGCTCGAAGGCGGCCGGCTCGCCGAGAGCGGCACGCACGGCCAGCTGCTGCGGGCCGACGGTCTCTACGCCGACATGTGGGCCCGTCAGCAGGCCGACGGCGACGAGGTGGCCGAAGCGGCCGAGTAGGCCCGCAGTTGCGCCGCACTGCACAATGGACCACTGGCCGCGTACTTCTCGGCTTCTTCGGGTGCAACCGGACATCGTCATGCTTTCTGCCGGAGCGCTGCGCAGTTGCCGCAGCTGATCGGCATGGGGTGGGAAACCTACGCCATGGTCGCGGCGGGCCTCGCGAACATCTACTTCCTGCCGTGCCTCACCACGGGGGTCCCCTCCCCGCTCGTGGCGATCGCCGTGCTGTCGGCGGTGGCGACGGCCGCGACGGTGGTGGGCACGCACGATCTGTCGTTCGGCGCGCTGCTGCCCCGCATCTTCTTCACTGGCAAGGTGCGCACTATGTTCGGGGTCGAGCGGCTGCGCGACGACGAAACCGCGACCTCCCGCGTGACGGGGCAGATCTTCTTCGCCTCGGTCGACCGGTTCTCCCAGGCCTTCGGGCGCGAAAGCGAGCGATCCGATCCGGGCGATCACGTGGTGATCGACGTCACCCGCGCGCATTCCTAAGACATTTTGGGCGTGGGCGTGCTCGACAAGGTGGTCGAGCGCATGCGAATGAACGGGCGCAGCGTGCAGATGGTCGGCCTCAACGAAGCGAGCGCCGACGTCGTCGACCGTTTCGCCCTCACCGACAAGACCGGCGTCGAGATCGGCCTCTCGCCCCCCCCTGAGGGCGGGCGCCGCCGCTAGAGGATGTACTTGCTGAGGTCGCTGTCTCCGGCGAGATCGGACAACCGCTCGCGCACGTAGGCGGCATCGACCGTCACCGTCTCGCCGGTGTGATCCTCGGCCTCGAAGCTCAATTCCTCGAGCAGCTTCTCCATTACCGTCTGCAAGCGGCGGGCGCCGATGTTCTCGACGCTTTCGTTCACCTGCGCGGCGATCTTCGCGACTTCGGCGATCGCGTCGGGAGTGATGTCGACCGTAACCTTCTCGGTACCCAATAGCGCCTTGTACTGCGCCACCAGGTTCGCGCGGGTTTCGCCGAGAATGCGGACGAAGTCCTCCTCGGTCAGCGCGCGCAGCTCCACCCGGATCGGCAGGCGGCCCTGCAGTTCGGGGAGCATGTCGCTTGGCTTGGCAAGGTGGAACGCGCCGCTGGCGATGAAAAGCACGTGGTCGGTCTTCATCGGGCCGTACTTGGTGGAAACGGTCGTCCCCTCGATCAGCGGCAGCAGGTCGCGCTGCACGCCTTCGCGGCTGACCGAACCGCCGCGCACGTCGCTGACCGCGATCTTGTCGATCTCGTCGAGGAAGACGATGCCGTTGGTTTCCGCATTGGCCAGCGCGACCCGGGCGACGTCGTCCTGGTCCATGCGCTTTTCGGCCTCCTCGTCGACCAGCTTGTCCCACGCGTCGGGGACCTTGAGCTTGCGGCGCTTGAGGTTCGACTTGCCAATCGCCTTGCCGAACATGTCGCTGAGGTTGATCATGCCGACCCCAAGCGATCCCGGGCCGCCCATTCCGCCCATGTCGAATGGCATGCTGGGCGCATCCTCCACCTCGATCTCGACCTCGGTGTCGTTCATCGAGTTGTCGGTGATGCGCTGGCGGAACGCCTCGCGGGTAGCCTCGCTGGCATTCTCGCCGACGAGCGCCTTGAGCAGCCGGTCCATCGCGGCCTTGCTCGCCGCCTCGCGCACCGCTTCGCGGCGGCGGTCCTTCTCGAGCCGGATCGCCTCTTCCACGAGGTCGCGGGCGATCTGCTCGACATCGCGGCCGACGTAGCCGACTTCGGTGAACTTGGTCGCCTCGACCTTCACGAACGGCGCTTCGGCGAGCTTTGCCAGTCGGCGGCTGATCTCGGTCTTGCCGCAGCCCGTGGGCCCGATCATCAGGATGTTCTTGGGCGTCACCTCGTCGCGCAGCTCGGGGCCCAGTTGCTGGCGGCGCCAGCGGTTGCGCAGCGCGACGGCGACCGCGCGCTTGGCGTCGGCCTGGCCGATGATATGCTCGTCGAGCGCGGCGACGATCGCCTTCGGTGTCAGTTTTTCCATGGGTCTCAGACGGTTTCCAGGGTGACCTGGTCGTTGGTGAACACGCAGACATCGGCCGCGACGGCCATCGCGCGACGGGCGATCTTTTCCGCATCGTTTTCGTAGTCGGACAGAGCGCGGGCCGCGGCGAGCGCGTAGTTGCCGCCGCTGCCGATCGCGGCGATACCGCCCTCGGGCTCCAGCACGTCGCCGTTACCGGTCAGCACCAGCAGCGTGTCCTTGTCAGCGACGATCATCAGCGCCTCGAGGTTGCGCAGGTACTTGTCGGTGCGCCAGTCCTTGGCAAGCTCGACCGCGGCGCGCATCAGCTGACCGCTGTACTGCTCCAGCTTCTTCTCGAGTCGTTCGAACAGGGTGAAGGCGTCGGCGGTGGCTCCGGCGAAGCCCGCCACGACCGCGCCGTCCTTGCCGATGCGGCGGACCTTGCGAGCGTTAGGCTTCATCACGGTGTTGCCCATCGACACTTGGCCGTCGCCTGCGACGACCGTCTTGCCCTCGCGCTTGACGCCGATGATCGTGGTGCCGTGCCACGGGGTCAGACCCCAAGAATCGCGGCTTGCGGAATGTCTCTCGTCCATGCGCCGCGATATGGGGCGCTGGCAGGCCGCTTCAAGCGCGGCGGGTCACGAACCGTTGGGGCCGGTGCCCTGCTGGGTGGGAGCGCCGACCGTGCCGATGTTGCCGAACAGATCCTCGAAGAAGCCGCGCTCGCGGCCCACCGTCGGCGTGCTGTCGCCGTCGGGGCTCAGGTAGACGACCTTGTCGAGGCCGCTCTTCTCGACCGAGGCGACGTTGCCGGCCGCGTCGAACTGCACCGCCAGCACCTGGTGGGTGTCGATCTCTGGCCGCACGAACGGGCGGCGTCCGGTGGTGGACGACACGTAGTACCAAGTCGGCGTGCCGAACTGGCTTTCGAAGCTGGGGTGGCCCAGCGTCGCTTCGACCGACTGGCGGTTGTCGATGCCCGGCTGCACCGACGCGACGAGCGTCGGATCGGCGATGAAGCCCCGATTCTCGCGGATCGAGGCGCAGCCCCCCATCGCGAGCGCCGCGGCGAGGATCGCGCCAGTGGCCAGGATCTGGGGGCGGAGTACCGTCATCGCGTACAAAACCTTCGTCATCGTCGTTTCAGCACCGGCGCATTAGGCAAGGGCGCCCGCTCTGGCAATCGCTCTGGCGACTGCGCTCGCGACCGGATGGCCGCGCGAAGTGCGGCTGGCCGCTTGAATTGCCGCTGAATGCGCGCGACATGCGGTCAATCATGAGCCTCCTCGATCGCCTGTTCGCAGCCAAGCCCGACCCTCGCGAAGCCTTGCGCCCGCTGTACGGAGAGGTCGTGGCGGAGGCGCGCCGCCCCGAATGGTACCGCGACGGCGGCGTAGCCGATACCGTGCCCGGCCGGTTCGACATGGTGAGCGCGGCGCTTGCAGCCGTGCTCGCGCGGATGGACCGCGACGGCGGGCTGAAACGCGAATCGGCGCTGCTGACCGAACTGTTCGTCCACGACATGGACGGCCAGCTGCGCGAGATGGGCATCGGCGACATCGTCGTCGGCAAGCACGTCGGCAAGCTGATGGGCGCGATGGGCGGGCGGTTCGACGCCTACCGAGACGGGCTGGTCTCCGGCGGCGAGGCGCTGGAACAAGCGGTCGCGCGCAACGTCAACTTCGGCGAGCGCGGCGACCCGGCGTTGGTCGCGCGGCGGCTGTCGGACTGGGCCGCGCGGCTCGATCGCACAACCGATGCAGCTCTGCTCGAAGGGAACGTCGCGCCATGAGCGCGGCCGAATTCAGCCGCATCGTGAAGGTGCGCCCCCACCCGCCCCAATCCACCACGCTCGAGGCGAACGATGAAGAGCGGGCGGCGCTAGCCCATCGTGTCGGCGTGACCGCGATCGAGGCCTTGAGCGCCGAACTGTCCTTCACGCCAGAAGGCGATGCGATCGTCGCGACCGGCACGCTGGCCGCGGACGTGATCCAGCCGTGCGCCGTATCGGGCGAGGATTTCGCGGTGCACCTGAAGGAGCCGCTGCACTTGCGCTTCGTGCGCGCGCTGAGCCCGGTGGCCGCAGACGAGGAGATCGAACTCGCCGATGACGAACCCGACGAGATCGAGTTCGATGGCGAGATCATCGATGTCGGCGAAGCGGTCGCGCAGAGCCTGGCGCTCGCGGTCGACCCCTACGCCATGGGACCGGACGCCGATGCCGCGCGCCGCGCAGCCGGCATCGAGGACGAAAGCGCCCCCCGCGGCCCGCTGGCCGAGGGGCTGGCCGCGCTCAGGAAGACCTGAACGCGGCCGGCAGCGCTTCCCGTCAGAACGGGATGTCGTCGTCGAGATCGTCGTAGTTGGAGCCGCCGCCCGAACCGGCACCCATGCCGCCACCGGAGCCGCCGCCGCCCTGGTTCCAGCCGCCACCGCCGCCGCCGCCGCGATTGCCGCCACCGTAGTCGCCGCCGCCGCGGTTGCCGCCGCCGCCACCGCCACCGGGTGCGCCGTCGAGCATGGTCATCACCGCGCCCGGGCCCTGCAGCACGACTTCGGTCGAATACCGGTCGTTACCCGACTGGTCCTGCCACTTGCGGGTCTGCAGCTTGCCTTCGATGTAGACCTTGCTGCCCTTGCGCAGGTACTGCTCCGCCACGCCGACCAGCCCTTCGGAAAAGATCGCGACGGTATGCCACTCGGTCTTTTCCTTGCGCTCGCCGCTGTTGCGGTCCTTCCAGGTTTCCGACGTGGCAATGCGCAGGTTGCACACCTTGCCGCCGTTCTGGAAGCTGCGCACCTCGGGGTCGGCCCCGAGATTGCCGATGAGCTGTACCTTGTTGAGTGACCCGGCCATGGAATCGCTTTCCTCTCTTGCTTGGGAGAGGCGCTTAACCAAGGCCGCCGCGAGTCGCCAGCCCGCCCGCCCGATTTGTCGGGGAGGCTAGAGGCCCAGCGCGGTGGCGATCCAGAACGTCAGCCCGGCGAAGATGTAGGCAAGGCCGAACAGGTAGGCGAGCATGAACGCCGGCCATTTCCAGCCGTTGGTTTCGCGCCGGGTGACCGCGATGGTCGACAGGCACTGCGGCGCGAAGACGAACCAAGCGAGGAAGGCGAGCGCGGTCGGCAGGCTCCAGCGCGACGACAGCTGGCTGGCGAGCCCCTGCGCGGCGGCCTCCTCGTCGGGCGCGTCGACGGCGTATGTCGTCGCGAGGCTGGATACGGCAACTTCGCGCGCGGCCATAGCCGGGATCAGCGCCAGCGCGATCTCGCGGTTGAAGCCGATGGGTTCGACGACGACCGCCAGACCGCGGCTGATCTGCCCGGCGATCGATGCCTCGACCTGGCTCTCGCCCGGTGCCGCCTTGGGGAAGCTCAGCAGGACCCACAGGATCACGGTGACGGTGAAGATGATCGTACCCGCCCGGCGCAGGAACACCCACGCGCGCTGCCACAGGCCGATCGCAAGATCCTTCAGCCGGGGCAGCTGGTATCGCGGCAGCTCCATGATAAAGCCGCTCGCCGGACCCTTCGCGACCGAGCGCCGCAGTATCAGCGCGGCCGCCATCGCGCCGAGAATGCCGGCGACGTAGAGGCCGAACAGGACCAGACCCTGCAGCCCGATGCCCGGGCCCACGGTCGTCGCCGGGATGAACGCGGCGATGATCACCGCATAGACCGGCAGCCGCGCCGAACACGTCATCAGCGGAGCGATCAGGATCGTCGTCAGCCGGTCGCGCGGATCGGCGATGCTGCGCGTCGCCATGATGCCGGGGATGGCGCAGGCGAAGCTCGAGAGAAGCGGAATGAAACTGCGGCCCGACAGGCCCACGCCCTGCATCAACCGGTCCATCAGGTATGCGGCCCGCGCCATGTAGCCCGATGCCTCCATCGCCAGGATGAAGGCGAACAGGATCACGATCTGCGGCAGGAAGACGACCACCGAGCCCACTCCGGCGATCACGCCTTCGGTGAGGAGATCGCGCACGAATCCTGCGGGGAGCGTGTCGGTGACGAACGCGGAAAGCGCCCCGACCAGCGCCTCCAGCCCGTCGGCGAACGGGGTCGCCCATGCGAAGACCGCCTGGAACACGACGAACAGCAGGGCGAACAGGATTGGCGGCCCGATCCACGGGTGGAGCAGGACCCGGTCGAGCCCGGCGTGCAGGCGATGCTGCGCGGTCTCCGACAGGATCGCCCCGCGCGCGATGTTGGAGGCCGCGAGCCGCCGTTCGGGCAGCGTCAGGTGCGGCTGCGGATCGGCGGCGTCGGCGGCGTCGGCGGCGCGTGCCTCCGCCGTTTCGACCGCGGCGGCGAGGTCGGCGAGGCCGCGACGGCGCACGGCCACCGTCTCGACCACCGGCACGCCCAGCGCCTGCGACAGCGCGGCCGCATCGAGCACCAGTCCGTCCCGCTCGGCGAGGTCGACCATGTTGAGCGCCGCGACCGTCGGCCGGCCGAGCGCGATCACTTCCTGCGCGAAGACGAGATGCTGTTCCAGGTTCGTCGCATCGAGCACGACGACAAGCACGTCGGGGACCGCCTCGCCCGGGAATTCGCCGTGGACGACCTTGCGGGTCACTTCCTCGTCGGGGCTCGACGGTTCGAACGAATAGGCACCGGGCAGGTCGATCAGTTCGACCGGTTCGCCCCCCGGCAGGACCATGCGGCCGGCCTTCCGTTCCACTGTCACGCCCGGATAGTTCGCGATCTTCTGCCGCGCGCCGGTCAGCGCGTTGAAAAGCGCGCTCTTGCCGGCGTTGGGATTGCCGACGAGCGCCGCGGTGCGCGGCCGGGTCATGGCAGGAATACCGTCACAGCGGTTCGATCTCCATCGCATTGGCGTGCGCGCGGCGGACCGCGACGGTCATCCGCCCGATCATCACCGCCAGCGGATCGCGCCCGGCGAACACGCCGCGGTGTGCCACCGCCACCCGCGCGCCCGCATCGAGCCCCAGCGCGCGCAGCCGCACGCCGTCTTCCGGGGCCATCCGGTCCCAGTCCACGGCGACGATCCGCGCCCGGCGGCCGCGTTCGAGGGAGTCGAGAGTAAGCGCCTCGGTCACACGGCGCCGATGCCCGAGCGCCGTGCTAATTGCAACTGATTATCAATAAACCTCAGCTCGAGGGGTAGCGCAGCCGCCCCAGAAAGCGCGACACGCTGAAGCGTTGCTCGCTCGGCCGCAGGAACTGCGCCTTGGCTTTCTCGAACCGCATCACCCCGTCGATCCGCCGGTCGAGGAACGCGCGGGTTTCCGCCTTGTCCTCGCTGTGGTCGTCGACGAACACCAGAAGCGTCGCCGCGTAGATCGAGGCGAGTATCGCCCGCTTGGTGTAGTGATTGTAATCGGTCGCGGTATCCCCTGCGAGCCGCCACATCGCATCCGCGCTCGACCAGCCGAGGCGGGCGGCACGGGGCGCGTTCTGCGGCATCGCCATGATGGCGAGCGCCCGGCGCAGCGCTTCCTCGCGTCCGGCGGCCGCATCGAGGCGCGCCTGCACGAGGCTGCGGATGCGCTCGCGGATCTTCATGCCGGCCAGCATTTCGGTCGGGAGCACGGCGGCCATTTCGGCATCGACCGATTCGATCCATGCCGCGATCATGTCCATCGCGCCGCCGGGAAACGCCAGTTTCGCGACGTCCAAATCGACGCCTTCCTGCATGGCCGCCGCCTCGAGCGCGGTCTCGTTCCAGCCGTCGAAGATCGCGGCATCGGCGATCGCCGGGGCGAGCGCGGGCCGCAGTTCATCGAGCGTCAGGTCCGCAAACGAGGCATCGGGAGCGCTGGCCATCGTCAGGCGCCCGGTCCGTAGGTTTCCCGCGGCGCGCCGGCGGCCTTGCGCTCGGCGACCCCGCGGTCGATCTCGGACAGCATCGCGTTCGATGCGCCCATCAGCGCGGCGTAGTCTCGCGCGGAGCGGCCCGAGTTGTCGGTCCGGTCGGGATCGGCCCCGTTCTTGATGAGCAACCGCACCACCGCCATGTCGCGGCGGTGGACGGCCGATACCAGCGGCGTTTCGCCCGCGTCGTTCGTCACGTCGATCTTCGCCCCTTTGGCAAGCAGCTGCGTCACCCCTTCCGCAAAGCCGAGGCCGGCCGCGATGCTCAGCGGGGTCACACCGTTGCGGTCCGCCGCGTTGGGGTTGGCGCCCTTGTCGAGAAGAAAGCGGGTCCACAGTTCGTCGCGGCGCTGCACGGCGTAATGCAGCGCGGTCTCGCCGGTCGTGGCATCCTTCGTGTTGACGATCGTCGAACCCGGCTCGTTCAGCAGCTTCGTCGCCGCGGCCCCGTCGCGATCCTTGACCGCCTTCAGGAACTCGTAGGCGTTGGAAAATTGAGCCGCCGCCGGGCTCGCCAGCCCGATCGCCGCCGCCGCCAGCATCGTGCCCGTCTTGCGGAAAAAGCCCCCGCCCATCTTTTGCAGTCTCCGTCGCAGCCCTATGTGCCGGGCAATGAACGATTGCCCTCGCCGCCGCCCGGTTAGCAGACCGTGAACCGCCGCGCCATGCTCTCGCGCGCAGCCGCCGCCACGCTGCTCGCGAGCCTCGCTGCCTGCTCGGGCCAGCCCGCGCCGACCGAGGAGGCGCCGCTCGCCGGTGCGACCATCGGCGGGGATTTCACGCTCGTGGACCAGAACGGCCAGACCCGTCGCTGGGCGGATTTCCGCGGCAAGTACGCGGTGGTCTATTTCGGCTACACCTATTGCCCCGACATCTGCCCGACCGACGTGCAGCGGACCGCGCAGGGCCTGCGGACGTTCGCGGCAGAGCATCCGGACGAGGCTGCGAAGGTCCAGCAGATCTTCGTCTCGGTCGATCCCGAACGCGATACCCCCAAGGTCGTCGGCGAGTTCGTCTCGGCGTTCGGCAAGGACATCGTCGGCCTGACCGGCACGCCCGAACAGATCGACGCGGCGGCCAAGGCGTTCAAGGTCTTCCACGGCAAGGGCAAGGTGGAGGACAATGGTGCCTATCTCGTCGACCATTCCAACGTGACCTACCTGTTCGGGCCCGACGGCGCGCCGATCGCGACCCTACCGACCGACCAGGGCGCCGCCGCGGTGGCGCAGGAGCTGGCGAAGTGGGTGCGCTGAGGGACCGGTTCTGGGAGCGCCCGCTCGCAGAACTGGACCGCGAGGAGTGGGAGGCCCTTTGCGACGGCTGTGGCCGCTGCTGCCTCCACAAGCTCGAAGACGAAGACACCGGCGAGATTGCGCACACCAACGTGTCGTGCAAGCTGCTCGACACCGGGACCGCCCGCTGCCGCGACTATCGCCACCGCAAGGCTTTCGTGCCCGACTGCCTGCGCCTGACCCCGCGCCTCGTCGACCGGGTCACCTGGCTGCCCGAGACCTGCGCCTATCGCCTGCGCGCAGCGGGCGAATCGTTGCGCGAATGGCACTACCTACTCAGCGGCGACCGCGAGGCGGTTCATCGGCGCGGCCCCGGGATCGCCGGCCGGGTGGTGAGCGAAACCGATGCCGGCCCGCTCGAACACCATGTCGTCGACTGGATCGACGACGAGACCGGCGATAGCGCCGACGATCAGGCGGGCGAAAACGAGGCAGGCGGGAACGCCGCGTGATCGACTGGCTCCGCCGCGAGATCGCCGAACCCACGGTTTCGCTGGCCGGGCGCACCCTGCCCGTCGCGGTTCGCCGCAACGCCCGCGCACGGCGTCTGACGTTGCGCCTCGCCCCCGACGGCAGCGAGGTGCGCGTCACCCTGCCCCGATGGTGCGCCACGCGCGAGGCGCTGGCCTTTGTCGCCGCGCGGACCGACTGGCTGGAGGCGCAGCTCGCGAAGATCCCCGAGCACCGGCCCATCGAGCCGGGCGGCACGGTCGCCTACCGCGGTGCGGCGCTCGCGATCGACTGGCAAGCGTCCTTCCCCCGCACGCCGCGCCTCGCGGGCGAGCGACTGGAAGTCGGCGGTCCGCACGAGAGCCTTGCCCCGCGCATCCAGCGCTGGCTCGAACGCGAAGCGGTGCGGCTGCTGTCCGCCGACCTTGCCGAATATGCGGGCCGCGCCGGAGTGCCGCTGCCCGCGCTGCGCCTCAGCCGCGCGCAGCGGCGCTGGGGTTCGTGTTCGACGAGCGGCACGGTGCGGATCAACTGGCGGCTGGTGATGGCGCCCGATCACGTGCGCCGGTCGGTCGTGGCGCACGAAGTCGCCCACTGCCTCCACTTCGACCACAGCCCGGCCTTCCACGCCGCGCTGGCCCGCGTGTTCGATGGCGACATCGCCGCGGCGGACGCCTGGATCAAGGCGCACGGGCGGTCGCTTTACGCGGGCTTCGGCTGATCCTATCTTGGGGTCATGCGAATAGTTCAGCGCCTCAACCCCGGCCCCGGAATTGCCGACTTCTGGAGCGAGTTCAAACGCCCCAACCGGTATCGCTGGCCGATCCTCGCGGGTTCGGCGCTGCTCACCGGATCGCTGATGTACATGCTCACCGATCACGCGGCCGGGCTGAACTGGCTGGTCGGCGGGATCATCGCGATCATCGGCGCAATCGCGCTGGCGGCGATGGCTGCCGAACACGTGAAGATAAAGGTCTGGGCGCTGCTGCTGGCCGCGGTCGTGCCATCGCTGATCTTCTGGCAGTTCGCGGGCGAGAAGTGGCGGGTGCCCATTCCGCCCAACAAGGTCGATTTCATCACCACCTTCGAACCCGGCCGGACCGATGCCGAGATCGAGGCGTCCAACCTCGCCAACCAGAAGGTGCAGGACCGCCTTGCCGCCGAACAGCGCCAGCGCGAAGAGGACGTCAGGCAGATGTACCGCGATCTCGGCCGCGCGACCGGCCTCGACGTAGATGCGATGGAGCGCCGGCTCGCGGAAGAAGAAGCGGCCGACGCCGCCGGCGCTCCCGCTTCGAACACGCAAGGCTCGCAGCCTGCGCGCTGACGCCGAGTGGCTGGCCGCCGCGGCGCGCCTCGCCGCGCGCGGGCGGCCCCTTTCGCGGCCCAATCCCGCCGTCGGCTGCCTGATCGTCCGCGACGGCCGGGTCGTCGGTCGCGGCTGGACGCAGGCCGGCGGACGTCCGCATGCCGAAGCGATGGCGCTGGCCGAGGCGGGCCAGAAGGCATCCGGCGCGGACGTCTTCGTCACGCTGGAACCCTGCGCGCACCAATCGGACCGCGGCCCGGCCTGCGCCGCACTCCTGGCCCAAGCACGGCCCGCGCGGGTCATCTTGGGGGTGGAAGACCCCGATCCGCGCACCGCGGGCGCTGGCGTCGCCATGCTGCGCGAAGCCGGTATCGAGGTGCACGTCGCAGGGTCCGACGCGGTGCGGGACAGTCTCGCAGGATACCTTGCCCAAAGGTCGCTCGGCCGTCCGCACGTGACCCTGAAGCTCGCCATGTCGCTCGACGGGTGCATCGCGCTCGCCGACGGGACCAGCCGGTGGATCACCGGCGATGCGGCCCGCGCGCACGTTCACGCCCGCCGCGCCCGCGCAGACGCCATCCTCGTGGGCGGCGAGACCTGGCGCAGCGACCGCCCCCGCCTCGACGTGCGGCTGCCGGGGCTGGAGGATCGCAGCCCGCAGCGCGTGCTGCTCAGCCGCGGCGTCGCGCCCGACGGTGTGCGGGTCATCGACGATCCCGCCGCGATCTCCCGGCTGGACGGGGTGCAATACCTCTACGTCGAAGGCGGAGCCGAAACCGCAGCC
Source organism: Tsuneonella amylolytica (assembly GCF_003626915.1). NCBI lineage: Bacteria > Pseudomonadati > Pseudomonadota > Alphaproteobacteria > Sphingomonadales > Erythrobacteraceae > Tsuneonella > Tsuneonella amylolytica. The sequence continues at coordinate 2,025,793 of NZ_CP032570.1, read as the reverse complement.
AGCTTTCTCGCCGCCGACCTCGTCGACCGGCTGGAGATCTACCGCGCGCCCATCGTGGTCGGCGACGGGTTGCGGCCGGTGGGACGCCTCGGACTGGAACGCCTCGACGACGCGCACAGCCGCTGGACGCTCGCCGAAACCGCGCAGCTTGGCAGCGACACCTTCACCGCCTATCGCCGCGCCCGTTAGGGGATAGCATCATGTTCACCGGGATCGTCACCGCCATAGGCACCATCGAGAGCGTCGAGCAGCGCGGCGACATGCGCGTGCGGATCGCGTGTCCGTACGATCCCGACAGGATCGCCATCGGCGCTTCGATCGCCTGCGCGGGCGTATGCCTGACCGTGGTGGAAAAGGGCGGCACCGCGGGCGACGCGTGGTTCGCGGTCGACGTGTCGGCCGAAACGATCGGCTGCACCGCCGCGGGCACCTGGACCGAAGGGCGGCGGATCAACCTCGAACCTTCGCTCAAGGTCGGCGATGAACTGGGCGGGCACATCGTGTCGGGCCATGTCGACGCGGTGGGCACGGTCGTGGACTGGGAGCCGGAAGGCGATTCGATGCGGGTCACGATCGTTGCCCCGCGCGAGCTCGCGCCGTTCATCGCGGCCAAGGGCTCGATCACGGTCGACGGGGTATCGCTGACGGTGAACTCGGTCGCCGACCGCGCGAACGGGTCGGTGCACTTCGGTCTGAACCTCATCCCGCACACCGCCGAGGTGACGACGCTCGGCGAACTGGCGCAAGGGTCTGAGGTCAACCTCGAGATCGATACCGTCGCCCGCTATCTCCAGCGGCTGGAAAGCCTGCGCGGCTGAACCCTACAGTCCGTGACGCACCGGCTTGGGCGGGGGTTTGCGCGTCTCGGCCCAATCGAGGATCTGGTTGACCATCCCGATCAGCCGGGTCGGATCGAACGGCTTGCGCAGGTAGCCGTTGGCCCCCGCCTGCCGTGCGATCGCCTCGTCCTCTTCCGACCGCCGCGCGGTCAGCACCAGGATGGGCAGGTCGTAGAGCTGCTCGTCACGGCGGACGATCTTGATGAGTTCCGCTCCGCTCATCTGCGGCAACCCCATGTCGACGATAGCGAGCGCCGGCTTGCGGCGGCGCAGCGCCGCCAGCGCATCCTGCCCGTCCTCCAGCACGCCGACCGCATGGCCCGCGCCGAGCAGGGTTTCCTGCACCAGCTCGCCCATCAGCGGATCGTCTTCGGCGTAGAATATCAATGCCATCAGCTCAGCCTCGCGTGCCCGCCCGTCGATCCGAACCCGCCGGTGCCGCGCTCGGTCTCGCCGAGGTCGTCCGTTTCGATCCACGCGGCCTGAACCACGGGTGCGAGGACGAGCTGCGCCACGCGGTCGCCCCGTGCAATCGCGAACGGTTCGTCGCCGTGGTTGATGAGGATCACCTTCAGCTCGCCGCGGTAGTCGGAATCGATCGTGCCCGGCGTATTGGGCACGGTGATCCCGTGCTTGAGCGCAAGGCCGGAGCGCGGGCGCACCTGGATCTCGTAGCCATCCGGGATGGCGAGCGCGAGCCCGGTCGCCACCGCATGGCGTGCACCCGGTGCGATGACCGTGTCCTCTGCCGAGATCACGTCCATCCCGGCGGCACCGGGCGTCGCGTATCGCGGCAACTCAAGACCATCGGAATGCGGCAGCCGCTTGATCGCGATCGCAACAGGCTCAGCCACCGCGCGGATCGACCCGGTCGAGCGCGGCTGCCATGCGTTCGGCGAGCGCCAGCGCGACGTCGTACTTGGGCATTTCCGGCAGGTGTTCGATCCCTTCGCCGGTGACGATGTGCACCGCGTTGGCATCGCCGCCCATCACGCCCCCAGAACCATGCGGGCCGTCCACCGCGGTCACGTCGTTGGCGACGATCCAGTCGGCCGCCTTGCGCTTGCGCTTGACCTTGGCGTTCTCGATCACGTCCTCGGTCTCGGCGGCGAAACCGACCAGCAGCTTGGGCCGCTGCTTGCCCGCGGCGACTTGCGCCAGGATGTCGGGGTTCTCGGTGAGGAGCAGCGCGGGCGGGGCGGAGCCGCGCTTCTTCATTTTCTCGACCGCGTAGTCCTTGCTCCGCCAGTCGGCGACCGCGGCGACCATCACCGCGGCATCGGCGGGCAGCGCGTCCTTGACCGCGGCGGCCATCTCGCGCGCCGAGATCACGTCGATGCGGTCGACGCCGACGGGGGTCGGCAGGCTGACCGGCCCTGCCACCAGGGTCACCCGCGCGCCCAGCGCGGCGGCGGCGGCGGCGATCGCGAAGCCTTGCTTGCCGCTCGAGCGATTGGCGATGTAGCGCACGGGATCGATCGGTTCGTGCGTGGGCCCGGCGGTCACGAGCACGTGGCGGCCGAACAGCGGGCGGTGCTCGGGATCGATGTCGAATTCCGCCTGCCCCGCCAGCGGGTCTTGCGCGAGCGCCTGCGCGAACACCTCGGGCTGCTGGTCGCCGGTGCCGGTCCGCACCATGTGGTTGATCGCATCCGCATCGGTCGGCGGGGCGGAGCGGGCAGCCCCCTTGCGCGCCATCAGCGGAGAAGAAAGATCGGGCTGGCGCTCGACCGGTTCGAACTCGGGCACCGGCGCGGCGAGTTCCTCGCCGACCGGATCGTGCGGCGGTTCTTCCTCGAAAATTTCCTCGGCACGGCGCTTGGGGGTCGAGCGGGGGATGAGCGAGGACAGCAGGCTGCCGAGCCCGCCGCCGCCCGTCTTCTGCGCGACCTCGGGCTCGTCCTCCGGCTCCAGCGCTTCGATGTATCCGGCCGGTTCGCAATCGGCGGCGATGCCGAAGCGAGCAGCGATTTCGGCCCAGATCAGTTCGGGTTCGGGCAGGCGGCCCGGGCCGAATTCGCCGCAGGCCATCGGCCCTTCGTCGGGCTCCATCACCTCGACCCCGGCCTCGCGCAGCCACCCGACGTTGCGCTGCGTCGCTTCGTGCTGCCACATCCGCACGTTCATCGCGGGGACCGCCATCACCGGCTTGTCGGTGGCGAGGATCAGCGTGGTCGCAAGATCGTTGGCGATGCCGGCGGTCATCTTGGCCAGCAGGTCCGCGGTCGCCGGGCACACGACCACGAGGTCGGCCTGCCGCGACAGCTGGATATGGCCCATCTCGATCTCGTCCTTGAGGTCGAAGAGGCTGGTATAGACCTTGTTCTCGCTGAGCGCGGCGAGCGCCATCGGGGTGACGAACTGGCTGCCGCCCTCGGTCAGCACGCAGGTCACGCTGCCGCCGCCCTTGCGGATCAGCCGGACGAGCTCGCACGACTTGTAGGCCGCGATACCGCCGCCGACGACGAGCAGGATGCGCGGCCCGCTCACGCGGTTCGCCTCGCTCTGCGGCCAATCGCCGGTCTCAACGCGCATCGTGCCCCTCTGACCATCGCGCGGCGATAGCGTCCGCGCGCAACACGCGCCAGCCCTAGGCACCCAGTGGTTAAGATTGCCCTAGTCGCCGCGGTCATGCATGAGGCGCGCCGAACCCGAGGGGAGTATACTGCCGCATGCGCCTGATCCTGACCGCGCTGATCTTCGTCGAAGGCCTGTTCTTCCTGCTGATGGGCGCCAACTTCCTGGTCATGCCGCTGTCCGCCGGGGCGAGCTTCGCGCTGTCGCCCGACGGGCCCGCCGGGCTCGCGGTGCTGCGGGCGGACTTTCCCGCGCTGTTCTTCGTCGGCGGGGCGGCAATGATCTGGGGCGCCTGGCGGCGCAACGGCGAGCTGCTGCTGGTGCCGGCCGCGCTGTTCGGCATCGCCTTCCTCGGCCGCCTGATCAGCGCGGTCGCCGACGGGGCGGAGCCGGGTTTCTGGCTGCCGATGCTGGTGGAAGCGGCCGCGGTCGTGCTGAGCGTAACGGGCAGCCGCGTCCTGCCCCACCGCGGCGTGGGTTCCGCCGTCAGCTGAGCGCGGGACGCTTGGTCGGGCCCTTGCGCGCGGCCGATCGCCACAGGGCGCCGAGGGCTTCCGGCGCGAAGGCTAGCCCGGCGAGGAAAGCCGGCCCGACCAGCGCGCCCCAGTAATAGTTCTCCGGCCGGCCGGCGATCATGAAGGCGACCGCATAGCCGCCGAACAGCAGCGCGCCGGTCGCGCCCGCCCTGCCCCGCCAGCTCGTCCAGCCGACCATCGCCAGCACCACCACCGGGGCCGCGATCCATTGCGGGAGCAGCCGCAGGTTGGTCGTGAGGACGATCTTCGACAACCAACCCGGAAGCCCGCCTAGCGCGATCCACGAGGCCGAGCGCGGATCGGCGGGCGTCGTCGATGCGGCGACGAGCTGGAAGTGCACGGCCAGCCCGGCGACGAATATTGCGACGAGAGCGCCCCACGCCGCCGCCTCGCGCCAGTCGCGGCGCCATGCCGCCATCGCCGCCATCAGTATCACGAACGGCAGCGCCAACTCGCGGATCGCCAGTGCCAGCGCGGCGACGGCGAGTGCCGCCCCCCACCTGCCGCGGTCCGGCCTGTGCAGCGCAAGTGAGAGCGCGAGCAGCATTCCCGCCCAGAACTCGTGCAGCGGAAAGAAGTGGCGATTGAGCCCGAGCGAAAGGCCCACCAGCAGCAGCGCGAAGGCAATGCGCCGCACGCCGGGATCGGCCACCTCTTCGCCCAGCCGCCGCCACCAGGCGAACGCGCATGCGCCCGTGAGCGCGATTGCGGCGGCGAGCAGCCCGGTGGACCCGAGCCATGCCGACAGGTACGCAAGCGTCGGCAGGCGCACCGCGAAGCCCGGGTTGACCGGGTATCCCGCCGCCCGCTGCGCCGGCACGATGAAATCGTAGTATCGCTCGCGCGCGGCGATCCGATCGGCGACCGCCTCGTAAAATTCGAGGTCGGCGTCGCGAGCGGGCTTGGTCGAGGCAGTCGCGTTGCCGGCCCGCGATGCCGCACCGGCTGGCGAATGCGCTTCCTTGAACGGAACGAATGCGGCGGCGAGTATTAGGGCGGCAATCAGCGCGAGGATCGCCCGCGCCGCAAGCGGCGGCAGGCCGGCCAACCGCGAGGCCGCCGTCAGCCGATCAGTCCGCTCGCAATCGATGCCCACGCAGCCAGACCCCCTACCGCAGCCGCGGCGAGGTATCGGGGCCAATGGTTAATTTCGCCTTTCCGCTCCCACATCAGCGGGATGTGCGGCAGCGGCGGCGGCTCGGGCGCGCCGCCCTTGGCGGGGTAGCTGTCCTCGATCCGCCGAACGAGCTCGGGGATGCGGAGCAGCGTCTCGACGTCGGTCTTGAGCCGGTCGGCGATCACCGCCTCGGGCCCCAGTTCGTCGCGGATCCATTCGCGCACGAACGGGGCGGACACGTCCCACATATTGATCGAGGGATCGAGGCTGGTGGCGAGCCCCTCCACCATCACCATCGTCTTTTGCAGCAGCAAGAGATGCGGCTGGGTCGCCATGTCGAAATCGCGGGTGATCGCGAACAGCCCGTCGAGCATCTGTCCGACGCTGAGCTCGCTCACCGGCTTGCCGCGCATCGGTTCGCCCACGGCGCGCAGCGCGGTCGCGAATTCGTCGACCGAATGGTACGCCGGCACATACTGCGCCTCGAAATGGATTTCGGCCACCCGGCGATAGTTGCCGGTGGTGAGGCCGTAGAGGATTTCGGCCAGCCACTGGCGCGCCTGCCGGTCGATCCGCCCCATGATGCCGAAATCGATCGCCACGATCGTCCCGTCGGCGCGCACAAACAGGTTGCCCTGGTGCATGTCGGCATGGAAGAAACCGGCGCTGATCGCCTGGCTGAGGAATGCGAGGACCAGCCGGCGGGCAAGCGCGGGCAGGTCGTGACCCGCCGCCATCAGCGCCGCGCGGTCGGAAATCTTGATGCCGTCGATCCACTCGATCGTCAGCACACGGCCGTTGGTGCGGTCCCAGTCGACCGAGGGGATGCAATACCCGTCGAAGCCCTTCATGGCGTCGGCAAGTTCGGACGCACTGGCCGCCTCGCGCCGCAGGTCGAGCTCGCGGCTGGTCCAGCGCTTGAAGTTCGCGATCGTCAGCCGGGGGCGCAGCCGCGCCGCCTCACCGCCCATCGCCTCGAGATGCGCGGCCGCCCATTCGTAGGTCGCGATGTCGCGCGCCAGCTTCTCGCGAATGCCCGGCCGCTGGACCTTGACCGCGACCGTGCGCCCTTCGGTGGTGACCGCCTTGTAGACCTGCGCGATCGAGGCCGAGCCCACCGGCACCGGGTCGATCTCGGCGAACAGGCTGGATACCGGCGCGTCGAAACTGCGGGCGATCTCCGCCTCGATCGCTTCGAACGGGACAGGCGGCAGGCTATCCTGCAGGGTGAGCAGGTTGTGGGTCGCTTCCTCGCCGACCAAGTCGGGCCGGGTGGCGAGCGACTGGCCGAGCTTGATCGCCGCCGGGCCGATCTCCTGGAACGCGGCGGCATAGTCGGGCGTGCGCGGCTGCACCGTGCCCAGCCGCGCGATCCGCGCCAGCCGCACGACCGGCGCCGGCGTGTTGGGATCGGCCTCGATCCCGCGCAGCGCGCCGTGCCGCGCGAGGCTGCGCCCCCATTTCAGAAGCCGCAGGATATGCGTGGCGGGGCGTGTCACCGCTAGACCTTCCACCCCGAATGGATCGCGACGAGACCGCCCAGGATCGGCTCGACCTTCGTGCGGGCGAAACCGGCTTCGCCGATCATCCGTTCGAATTCGGGCATCGGCGGGAAGCGGCGGATCGATTCGATGAGATAGCGGTAGCTGTCCGCATCGCCCGCGATGGCCTGCCCGATCTTCGGCACCAGCTTGTGCGAATAGGCGTCGTAGACCTCGCGGAAGCCCGGCCATTCGGTGGTCGAGAACTCGAGGCAGAAGAACCTCCCGCCGTAATTCAGCACGCGGTGCGCCTCGCGCAGGGCCTTGGGAATGTCGGTGACGTTGCGGATGCCGAACGCGATCGTGTAGGCGTCGAATACCCTGTCGGGATAGCTCAGCTCTTCCGCGTTCTGCCGGCTCCAGACCAAGCCGTCGATCCCGCGCTCCATCGCCCGCTCGATGCCGACGTCGAGCATTTCCTGGTTGATGTCGGCCACCGTCACGCTCGCGCCCCGGGCCGCCATGCGAAAGGCGATGTCGCCCGTGCCGCCGGCCATGTCGAGCACCGCCTCGCCCGCGCGCGGCTTCACCGCGCGCACGAACCGGTCCTTCCACAACCGGTGCATCCCGACGCTCATCGCGTCGTTCATGACGTCGTACTTGGCCGCCACGCCCGAGAACACCGCGCCCACCCGGCGCGTCTTCTCCTCGGGGGGGACCTCTTCGTAACCGAAGGAAACCGTTTCGCGTGCGTCTTGGCTCATGCGCGGGGCATTAGGGGGGAATTGCCGCGCTAGCAAAGGATGATAGAGCCCGGCCCATGCCCGAGCTTCCCGAAGTCGAAACCACCGTGCGCGGCCTCGCCGCCTTTCTCGACGGCGAGCGGATCGAGCGGGTGGCGGTGAACCGCCCCGACATGCGCCGCCCGTTTCCCGAAGGCCTGGTCCAGCGGCTGACCGGCGCGCGGGTGACCGGGCTCGGCCGGCGGGCGAAATACGGCCTCGTCCATACCGACCGCGACACCACGCTCGTCTTCCACCTCGGCATGAGCGGCCGCTGGCGGATCGACCCCGCCGAAATCGAGAAGCACGACCACCTGGTGCTCGAGACCGCCGGGCACCGCTTCGCCCTCAACGACGCGCGGCGATTCGGTTCGGTCGATCTCGTCGACACGGCCGCGCTGGACGAATGGCCGGCGTTCGCCGCGCTCGGTCCCGAACCGCTCGGACCCGGCCTTACCGGCCTTCACCTCCAGAGAGCGTTCGCGGGACGGAAACAGGCCATCAAGCTGCTTCTGCTCGACCAGGCCATCGTTGCGGGCCTCGGCAACATATACGTGTGCGAGGCGCTGTGGCGCGCCGGGATCGACCCGCGCAAGGCGGCCGGCAAGGTCACCCGCGGCCGGCTCGACCGGCTGGTGCCCGAGATCGTGGCCGTGCTCGAACAATCGATCGGCGACGGCGGATCGACCTTGCGCGACTACGCCCGCCCCGATGGCCAGCTCGGGTATTTCGCCACCCGCTTCGCCGTCTACGGGCGCGAGGGCGCGGCCTGCCTGCGCGAGGACGGCGGCACCGTGCGGCGCATCGTGCAGGGCGGGCGCAGCACGTGGTTCTGCCCGCGCTGCCAGCGCTAGGCCACCCGCCCGCACCGGAGCGGCCCGTTTCGCTTGACGGAATCGGGCACCCCCGCTAGGGGCGCGCCTTTCCCGGCGGGTCCGCCCGTCGCGACGCATCACGCACACCAGATTTCACGGCCGCACCGGGCGGCCCGACCGAGGACAGACATGGCCAATACGCCGCAAGCCAAGAAGCGCATCATCCGCAACGCCAACCGCGCCCAGATCAACGGCGCGCGCATGAGCCGCATTCGCTCGTTCCTGAAGAAGGTCGAAACCGCGATCGAAGGCGGCGACAAGACGGCGGCGACCGACGCGCTGAAGGCAGCGCAGCCCGAACTGGCCCGCGGCGTCGCCCGCGGCGTGCTTCACAAGAACACCGCCAGCCGCAAGATGAGCCGCCTGTCGAAGCGCGTCGGCGCGCTCTGATTCGGCGCTTCCGATTCGCCGCCGCGGCTTCGCGGGCGGACGATCGAAGAACAAAAAAGGACGACGCCGGTGCAGCGATGCGCCGGCGTTTTTCTTTGCCTGCGGACCCGGTGGGGCGACTCACGGAAAACCCGCGATTCGCAGAACCGTAACACGGTGCTAACCAAGCGATTCCAGTACCTTGAACGCAAGTCTGCGGGGTAGGCCGAGTCAACAGGCTTTATTTCGCTTTTTTTGCGCCGCCGCCCTTGCCAGTCGCCCGGCGCTGTTGAAAAGAACGGCTGTCGCCCGGGGCGGGACAGCCCGGGCTTCTACATCACTGGATCGCTTTCACGGGCCCCGAATCATGGGATCTTCGGGGCGGGAAAGACGTGTCCAACGGACGGCCGGGGACGACGGGATTCGCCCCGATCGGCCATGACGAACCGGACGGGGGTGGACGGACATGAACGACAACAACGGCGGCCCCAATGCCGCCCGCAGGAAGGCTGGCGTAGAGGGCATGGAAGATCTGGAAGCAGTCAACCTGGCCGCCGACTGGGCGGATATCAGCCAGGGGCTGCGCAAGGATCTGGGCCACCAGCTCCACAGCCAGTGGATCAAGCCGATCCAGGTCGGCGGTTTCGCCGAGAATACCGGCACGCTCGAACTCTACCTGCCAACCGAATTCAGCGCCAACTGGGTCAACGATCGCTTCCACGACCGGCTTTCGCTCGCCTGGAAGATCGCCCGCAGCGAGATTCGCAATCTCGAGATCAAGGTCCACCCGGGCCGCCGCCGCCTGCCCGAGCTGAGCTTCGGCGAAGGGCGCCGCGCGGCCAACGACGGCGGCGATCCGGCGATGATCTCCCACCCCGCAAGCTCGATCGGCGAGCGCGGGTTCACATCCTCGGTCGGCCTCGACCCCTCGCTCACCTTTGCGGCCTTCGTCACCGGCGAAGCGAACGTGCTGGCCTGCAACGCCGCGCAGCGCATGTCGGCGACCGAAACGCCGCAGTTCAGCCCGCTCTACCTCAAGGCCGCGACCGGCCAGGGCAAGACGCACCTGCTCCACGCGATCGGCCACGCCTATCTCTCGGCCCACCCGCGCGCGCGGATCTTCTACTGCAGCGCCGAGCGCTTCATGGTGGAATTCGTCCAGGCGCTGAAGTCGAACCAGACGATCGAGTTCAAGGCCCGCCTGCGCAGCTTCGACCTGCTGCTGGTCGACGACATCCAGTTCATCATCGGCAAGGCATCGGCGCAAGAGGAACTGCTCTACACGATCGATGCGCTGCTGAACGAGGGCAAGCGGCTGGTCTTCGCCGCCGACCGCGCCCCGCAGGCGCTGGACGGGGTCGAACCCCGTCTCCTGTCGCGGCTCAGCATGGGTCTCGTCGCCGACATCCAGGCGGCCGACATCGAGCTGAGGAAATCCATCCTCCAGTCGAAGCTCACCCGTTTCGCCCCGCTGGAAGTGCCCGAGGACGTCGTCGATTTCCTCGCCCGCACCATCACCCGCAACGTGCGCGAACTGGTGGGCGGCCTGAACAAGCTGATCGCCTACGCGCAGCTCACGGGGCAGGAGGTCAGCCTCCAGCTCGCCGAGGAACAGCTTACCGACATCCTGTCGGCCAACCGCCGCCGGATTACCATCGACGAGATCCAGCGCACCGTCTGCCAGTTCTACCGCATCGACCGGTCGGAAATGGCGAGCAAGCGCCGCGCCCGCGCCGTCGTGCGCCCGCGGCAGGTGGCGATGTACCTGTCCAAGGTGCTCACCCCGCGCAGCTATCCCGAGATCGGCCGCAAGTTCGGCGGGCGCGACCATTCGACCGTCATCCACGCGGTGCGCCTGATCGAGGACCTGCGCCAGCGCGATGCCGACATGGACGGCGACGTGCGGAGCCTGCTGCGCCAGCTGGAGAGCTGACGCTTTCCACTCCAGTTCCACCGCCAATCGACAGGGCTGCGCACAGCCCTGTCGACAGCATGCCCACGGGCTGCCAACAGCTTGTCCATGGACTCGTCCCGCCCCGCTGCGCCCGCCGCCCCTAACGGCCCGGTGCCGGCCCCGCTGCCCGCCACGCTCGCCGAAACCTACTGGCAGGCGGCCTGGCGGGGGATTAAGGGCCAGTGCCCGCGTTGCGGCGAGGCGAAACTGTTCGCCAAATGGCTGAAGCCGGTCGAGCGCTGCCCCGCCTGCGGCCAGGACTGGACCCACGCGCGGGCCGACGACATCCCGGCCTATGTCGCGATCCTCGTCGTCGGGCACCTGCTGGCCCCGCTCATCATCCTGCTCGCCGGCGATCTCGAGATGTCGGCGTTCGCCACCGCGGCGATCATCCTGCCGCTGGCGACCGTGATAATCGTAGGCGGGCTGCAACCGACGAAGGGCGCCGTCATCGCGCTGCAGTGGTGGCTCGGCATGATGGGCTTCAAGCGCGAACGGCGCAGCGCCGCCGAATGACCGGCGCCGCTTTCCCGGCCGACCTCGACGAGGCGCGCCTCGACCGCTTCGCGCGCCACATCGTCCTGCCCGAAATCGGCGGCACGGGGCAGGTAGCGCTGGCCCGGGCGCACGTGGTGATCGTGGGCCTGGGCGGCATCGGCAGCCCCGCGCTCCAGTACCTCGCGGGCGCGGGGGTCGGCCGCCTGACGCTGATCGACGACGGCAAGGTGGAACTGTCGAACCTCCAGCGCCAGACGCTCTACGCCGCGCGCGACGTAGGTCACGGCAAGGCGGTCGGGGCGCGGCGCTGGCTGGCGAACTTCGACGACCAGCTGGCAGTCGAACTCATCGACCGCCGGATCGACCGCGAGAACGCCGCCGCCGCCATCGCGGGTGCGACCCTCGTGCTCGACGGCACCGACAATTTCACCACCCGTCTCGCCGTATCCGACGCCTGCGTCGCTTCCGGCGTGCCGCTGCTCTCGGCCGCGGTCGGGCGCTTCCAGGGGCAGGTCGGCGCGTTCGCCGGGCATCTGCCCGAACACGCCTGCTACCGCTGCTTCGTCGGCGATGCGTTTGATGCGGAGGACTGCGATACCTGCGCCGACGACGGCATGCTGGGCGCGATGGCCGGCTGGACCGGCGCCTTCGCCGCGCTGCAAGCCGTGCGCGTGCTGGTCGCCCCCCAGATGGGCGAGCCGCAATGGGGCACGCTCCACACGCTCGACGGCCTCGCCCCCGGAATGCGCAGCTTCCGCATCGCGAAGGACCCGCGGTGCGGCGGGTGTGGGGGCGGCGGTTAACGACCCCATTGCAGACATTCCAGACAGGCGCCATTGCTTGAACATGATAGTCCGTGGCCAAACACTGCTAGCTTTCCGCCTAACGGTCGGCGTAATAGCTCTGTTCTTGAGCAGTTGCGCTGATGCACAGCAGGAGGTGGCAGGGCACCGCTATCTGGTGCCGAAGGCGAATCTCATCCCGCTGCCGAAGTCCGACATCGAGGGATTTCTAATCATCATGAACCCGGAAGCCGAATTGCGCCAGCAGCGTAGTATGTTGGTGCAGGACCGGGAGGCCGTGTGCGCACGAGCGAATGGTCGAGGGTATGTTTCCCGAACGGTTTGCGGTTCACAGGATGTGGAATGGAGGGGCAGTGGGTGGCGCAAGACCGGCAATGAAACATTTTGGAACTACAGCCCGGATACACCCTCCGCCCCCGATGCACCCTTTGTCGGCTGCTATAAGATGGAGATCGAAGGACATCCGGGACTTTGCAAGGCAAACCTAGCCTTGGCAAGCTGCTGCTCACTATCAGCTTAAATGATGATGAGCTTGATGCACTTGAGTTGACCTACGAACGAGCGGTGTCAATGCTCCGCTCATGGGAAGTCTAGCAGTGCCCACTTCCCACCTCGAAAGCCGACGAAAACCATTTTCCTACACGCCCCGCCCTGCGCTAGCCTCGTGTTGGCTCTTTGACCGTGTGAACTTCGCTTTCTCGCAAGCCCCGCCCTCCGGCGGGGTTTTCGCGTTCTGGCGCGCCTCTATGGACGAGTTGTTCGGTGGGCAGCGCATGTACTTCATCAATTTGCATTTCCTGCAAGCATTTCCTCCACCCACGCCGGGACCAGTTCGCTCGCCGGCCCCAGCCGGGTCTCGTCGAACCAGCCCGAACCGTGGCTGCGCTCGAGATTGAGTTCGAGCGTCCGCGCCCTCAGGCTTCGCGCATCGCGGACGAACCCGGCGGCGGGATAGACCGCCCCGCTCGTGCCGATGCTGACGAACAGGTGCGCGTCCCGCATCGCGGCGTAGATCTCCTCCATGCGGTAGGGCATTTCGCCGAACCAGACGACGTCGGGCCGCAGGGCCGCCTCGCCGCATCCGGGGCATGCGGGCCGGTCGATCAGCGGCCCGGTCCAGCGGGAGCGTTCGTCGCATGCGGTGCACCAGGCGTTGAGATGTTCGCCGTGCATGTGCAGCACCCGCCGCCCTCCGGCGCGCTCGTGCAGGTCGTCGACGTTTTGGGTGACGATGAGCAGGTCGCCCGGCCATTCCCTGTCGAGTTTCGCCAGCGCGAAATGCGCGGGGTTCGGTTGCTTCTCCTGGATCGCCGCGCGCCGCATGTCGTAGAAGCGCAGCACCAGTTCGGGATCGCGCGCGAACGCTTCCGGAGTGGCGACGTCCTCCACCCGGTGCTGCTCCCACAGCCCGCCGCCACCCCGGAATGTGTCGATGCCGCTCTCGGCGCTGATCCCGGCCCCGGTGAGGATGACGATGTTGCGGATGGCGTTCATGTCGCGCATGAAGCAGCCAGGTGGGGTCTTACACAATGGCACGTATCGGAATCATCGGTAGCGAAGGGCGCATGGGCCATGCTTTGGCGCGCGCTATCGAGGCAGCCGGACACGACAATGCCGGCGGGGTCGACCAGGGCGGCAACGCCGCGAACCTCGCCGAGGCGAGCGACGTGCTGGTCGATTTCAGCGTCCCCGCCGCGCTCGAAGGCAACCTCCACGCGGCCATCGGTGCGGGTAGACCGATCCTCGTCGGCACCACGGGGCTGGAGGAACGACACCACGCCGCCATCGATTCGGCCGCGCTGGCGATCCCCGTGCTCCAGACGGGCAACACCTCGCTGGGCGTCACCCTCCTCGCCCATCTGGTGCGCGAGGCGGCGGCGAAGCTCGGGCCCGAGTGGGACATCGAGATCGTCGAGATGCACCACCGCATGAAGGTCGACGCGCCGAGCGGCACGGCGCTCCTGCTAGGCGAAGCGGCGGCGGCGGGACGCGGGATCGCGCTTACCGACAATGCCGAACGCGGGCGCGACGGTGTCACCGGTGCACGCGCGCAAGGTGCGATCGGTTTCGCGAGCCTGCGCGGCGGGACGGTGGCCGGCGACCACAGCGTGATCCTGGCCGGGGAGCACGAGCGGCTGACCCTCTCGCATGTGGCCGAGGATCGCTCGATCTTCGCCGCCGGCGCAGTGCGCGGCGCGGCCTGGCTGATCGGACGCGGCGCGGGTCGCTACTCGATGCCGCAGGTGCTGGGGCTTTGACGCCGTTGCCATGACGAAGGACCAGATTTTTGAGTTCTTCCGTCGCCTTGCCGAAGACAACCCCGCCCCCGAAACCGAACTCGAATACGGCAACGCCTACCAGTTGGTGGTCGCCGTCGCGCTGTCGGCGCAGGCGACCGACGTCGGCGTCAACAAGGCGACCCGGGCATTGTTTGCGAAGGTGGAAACGCCGCAGCAGATGCTCGACCTCGGCGAGGAAGGGCTCAAGGACCACATCAAGACGATCGGCCTGTTCAATTCGAAGGCGAAGAACGTCATCGCCTTGAGCCGGCTGCTGGTCGACGAATTCGGCGGCGATGTACCCGGTACCCGCGACGACCTCGTCCGCTTGCCGGGCGTCGGGCGCAAGACCGCCAACGTCGTGCTCAACTGCTGGTTCGGGCAGGAAGCCTTCGCGGTCGACACGCACATCTTTCGTGTCGGCAATCGCACCGGCCTTGCCAAGGGCAAGACGCCCGAAGCGGTCGAGGCCAAGCTGGAACGCCGCGTCCCCGCCCCCTTCCGACTAGGCGCGCACCACTGGCTGATCCTCCACGGCCGCTACGTGTGCAAGGCACGCACACCCGAGTGCTGGCGGTGCCCGGTGGTGGACCTGTGCAGCTATCGCAAGAAAGTGCTGGAGAAGCCCCGCAATCGCTAGCGGGGCGCTAGACGTCGTGGGCGCTCGCCAGTTCGCGCTTGTCGAGTTCGCCCAGCATGCTGGCGGTGGTGACAGTCACGGTGGCGTCGCCGGTCACGTTGGTGGCGGTGCGCATCATGTCCATGATCCGATCCACCCCGGCGACGAAGGCTATCGTCTCCAGCGGCACGCCCACCGCGGTAAATACCGCGCCCATCATCACCAGCCCGCCGCCAGGGATCCCCGCAGCGCCGATCGAGCCGATCGTCGCCAGCAGCGCGATGGTGAAATAGTCCGCCCAGGACAGGTCCACCCCGAACAGCTGCGCGCCGAACAGCGTGACGAGGCCGAGGTACATCGCCGTCCCGTCCATGTTGATGGTGGAACCCAGCGACACGACGAAGCTGGACGTCGGCTTGCTGACCCCGAGATTGCGCTGGGTGCAGCGCAGGGTGACCGGCAAGGTCGCCGACGAACTGGCGGTGGAATAGGCGACCGCGATCGCGTCGATCATGCCGCGGAAGAAACCCGCTACCGATACCTTCGCCGCGGCCGCGAGGATGCCGACGTACATCACCCCGATGATGAGGAAGCACCCGGCGTAGTTCAGCGCCACCAGCTTCCCGAGCGCGACCACCGCAGGGATGCCGAGCGTGCCGACGACCCATGCCATCAGCGCGAAGACGCCGAACGGGGTCAGTTCCATCACCAGGATCGTGATCTTCTGGAAGATCAGCGCGCCGCCATCGAACGCCCGCGCGATCATGGCCGCGCCATGGACGCCGCTGTCGGTCTCGGCTTCGTCGTCGTCGGGCACGTCGCCGCGAGCGAGCAGGATGCCGACGCCGACCAGCAGGCTGAAAACGATCAGCGGCAGCACCTGGACGTCGGCCATGACGCCCACCGGGCTCACCGGGATCATGCTGCGAAGCATCGCGCGCCAGTCGAACGCGGCGGGTTCGGGGATGTCGCCCATCTGGAGGCCCGAGGCGTCCACCCCGATGCCGGGTTGCACCAGAGTGCCGAGCGTCAGCCCGAGGATCACCGCCACCTGTCCGGTGGCGACGAACAGCAGAATCGCCCGCCAGCCTACACTGCCGAGCCGCCCGAGATTGCCGATGGAAGCGACGCCGGAGACCACGCTGAAGAAGATCAGCGGCACGATCAGCATCTTGATGAAGTCGATGAACACGTCGCCGACGATCTTGACGCTCTCGGCACCCGGACCCCAGATGTAGCCGGTCAGCCCGCCGAGGATCAGCGCCCCGATGACCCGCTGCCACAACGGAATCCCGAACCAGAAACGCACGCGCCAGCTCCCCTCGTCGCGCCTGCCGCGCGGACTTTCGAGGGGGAGGCTAGCGGCCCGGGCCGCCGATGGCCACCGTCAGGCGGGCTTTTCGAAGTTCGACGGGTCGAGATCGAGGCCGCGCTTGCCGTCGGCGGCGGTGTGCGCCGGCGCTTCGGGATGGGGGACGAACTCGGGTTCCTCGACCTCGAGCATCCCCTCCCACTTCGTGATCACCGACGTCGCCACCGCGTTGCCGACGACGTTCGTCGCAGTGCGACCCATGTCGAGGAACTGGTCGATCGCCAGGATGATCGCCACACCTTCCACCGGCAGGCCGAACATCGCCAGCGTGCCGGTGATGACGACGAGGCTGGCGCGCGGCACGGCGGCGATGCCCTTTGACGAGATCATCAGCGTCAGCAGGATCATGATCTGCGTGCCGATACTGAGGTCGATCCCGTAAGCCTGCGCGATGAAGATCGTCGCGAAGCTCATGTACATCATGCTGCCGTCGAGATTGAAGCTGTAGCCGAGCGGCAGCATAAAGCCCGAGATACGCCGGGGCACGCCGAACCGATCGAGCTGTTCGAACAGCTTGGGCAGCGCCGCCTCGCTCGACGCGGTGGAGAACGCGATCATCATAGGCTGGCGGATGTAGCGGATCAGCGTCCAGATCCGGCTACCGAGGAAGACCGCGCCGATGCCGAGAAGGATGATCCACAGGATCGCCAAGCTGAAGTAGAACTCGAGCAGCAGTTCGACATAGGTGCCGAGGATGCCGAGCCCGCTCTTCGCCACGACATTGGCGAGCGCGGCGAACACCGCGATGGGCGCGTAGCGCATGACGTAGCCGGTCACCTGCAGCATCATTTCGGCCAGCGCATCGGCGCCGCGTACGAGCGCTTCGCCCCGCTTGCCGATGGCGGACAATGCAACGCCCGCGAAGATCGAGAAGACGAGGATCTGCAGGATGTTGTTCGTGGCTAGCGCCTCGAAGGCGTTCTTGGGGAAGATCGACAGGATGAACTCGGTCGCCTTCAATTCCTTGACTTCGCCCAGCGCGGCGGTCGCTTCGGCCACGTCGGGGATCGGCGCGCCGACGCCGGGCTGGAAGATGTTGACCATCAGCAATCCGAGCCCGATCGAAATCAGGCTGGCGGTGATGAACCATGTCAGGCTGCGCACGCCGATGCGGCCCAGCGCGCTGCTGTCGCCCATGTTGGCGATGCCCACGACGATGGTGGACAGCACGAGCGGCGCGACCAGCATCTTGATGAGGTTGAGGAAGATGTCGCTCAGCAGCTTGAGCCACGGGGCGACGCTTTCGGTCACCACCTCGGGCGCAAGCGTTACGTTGAGCACCTGTCCCACGATCACGCCCAGCACCATGCCGACGAGAATCCAGAGCGTCAGCTTGCGGTCCATCGTGGGTCCCTCCCCGCTATTTCGATTGCGCCGATTATCAGCGGCCCGGGGGCGCGGCAATCAGGCTTGCAGCGCGGCGCGAGCAATCCGTGCATAAATGCGCGCCAGGGTATCGAGGTCGGCTATGGCCACCGCCTCGTCGGTCTTGTGCATCGTCGCATTGACGAGGCCGAACTCGATGACCGGGGCGATGTCCTTGAGGAAGCGCGCATCGCTCGTGCCGCCCGTGGTCGACAGCTCCGGCGACACATTGGTTTCGGCCCGCACGGCGTCCGCGATTATCGCGGAAAAGTCGCCGGGCGGGGTGAGGAAAGCCTCGCCGCTGACGACTGCGCGGGCGCTCCCGCCGTGCTTTTCGGCGATGGCGTCCACTTTGGCCACCAGCGCGGCTCCGGTGTGCGTGTCGTTGAACCGGATGGAGATTCGCGCACTCGCCCTGGCCGGGATGACGTTGTGCGCCGGGTTGCCAACCTCGAGATCGGTCACCTCCAGGTTCGAAGGCTGGAACCAGTCGGTCCCCCCGTCGAGGTGAAGTGCCTTCAGTTCCGCGAGCATCGCGACCAGTTTGGTGATCGGATTGTCGGCGAGGTGCGGGTAGGCGACGTGACCTTGCGTCCCCTCCACCGTCAGCCAGATGTTGACCGACCCGCGCCGCCCGATCTTGGCCATGTCGCCGAGCCGGTTCACCGAGGTGGGTTCGCCGACGAGGATCAGGTCGGGGATGTCTCCGCGCTCCTTCATCCGCTCGATCAGCGCGCGGGTGCCGTGGAGCGCGGGCCCTTCTTCGTCGCCGGTGATGACAAAGCTCAGCGTACCGGCGTCCGCGGGTAGGTTTTCCGCCGCCGCGGCCATGGCCGCGATCGCGCCCTTCATGTCGACCGCCCCGCGACCATAGAGCAGGTCGCCGCGCCGTTCGGGCAGGAATGGCGCGCTGGCCCAGCCTTCCCCCGGCGGGACGACATCGAGATGCCCGGCGAACGCGAAGTGCCGCGCGCGCGGCGGGCCGCGCCGGATAGCAAACAGGTTCTCGACCGCGGCGGCCCCCTCGCCCGCCAGGAACCGGTCGATCTCGAAACCGAGCGGGGCGAGAATCCGCTCCAGCGCGTCGAACACCAGCCCCCGCGCCGGCGTGACGCTGGGGCAGGCGATCAGCGCTTCGGCGTGATCGAGGGCGCGGCTCACCGGCGGTCACCGCGATCGGGCTGCGGCAGCGGGCCCGGCGCAAAGGCGATATCGAGGTAGTCGGCGATGCGGATGCCGGCCTGCTGGATGCGCCGTGCCGCGATGGGAACCGCGGCCACGATGGCTTCCTGCGTCAGCGTGGCGCTGTCCGAGGGGGGCGCGCTGCCGAAGGCGTTGGGATAGACGAAGTTCTTCGCCAGGTCGTGGCTCTCCCGGCCCCAGTCGGCCGGCCCGCCGCCGGCCAGTGCCGCCCGCTCGGCTGCGGTGTAGCGGCGTACCAGCGGAGGGGTCGCCGACGTGATCGCGCGTTCGGCGAGCGCGCCGTCCCAGATCGAATGGAGGTTCAGGCCCGGAACGATGCCGTACTGCGTGACGACGTCGTTGCCACCCTTGTCGTCGTTGTCGCCCGAATGGAGTGGCATATGGATGTCGCCCGCGAAGTGCACCATGAACGCCAGCGCTTCCACCCGCACGCTGGCAGGCAGGCTCTCGTCGGCAAGGATGCGCTGGTTGCGTTCGACCTGCGCCGAAACGCACGCACCGCTGCTGCAGTTTTTGCGCGCGTCGTAGGGCTGGGCGATCGGTTCGGTCTGGTAGTGCCAGGGAAAGGTATAGGCCCAGCGCCACGGATCGCGGCGGATGCAATCGGGCCAGGTGGCCGCCTGCGCCAGCGTCGTAACCGGGCAATCGGGTGTCCCGAGTTCGCGGCTCTGCGCGAGCAGCCGGGCGATGCCTGCGCGCGTCCGCGGCGAGACGTTCGCCATGGCGATGTTCGCGGTCGTCTGGTGCCCGTAGTAACCCCACGCAGCCGCGGACCCCGGCTGCAGCAGCGCGAGCGCTGCGGCGAAGATGCCGATCAGCCGGCCGCCGGTACGCTGTCCCATTGTTCGATTACCCATTGCTCGTTCTCGGCGGCCGCGATCCATGCCTGCATCCATTCGTGTTCCCACATGGCCTCCATATAGGCCTGCGCGAAACCGGGCACGCCGATTCCGTAAGTGAGGAAGCGGCTGACGACCGGGGCGTAGAAGATGTCGGCCGCGCCGAACGTGCCGAACAGGAACGGCCCGCCTCGCCCGAACCGGGCGCGGGCCTCGGCCCAGAGCTGGAGGATGCGTACGATGTCGGCCTTCGCATCGTCGCCGATCCGGACCCCTTCGTGGCGCATGCGCACGTTCATCGGGCATTGGCGGCGCAGCGGCAGGTAACCGGAATGCATTTCCGCGACCATCGCCCGGGCCATGCCGCGGGGCGTGTCGTCCTTCGGCCAGAAACGGTCGCGCCCGACCCGGTCGGCGAGATACTCGAGGATGGCGAGGCTGTCCCAAATCACCGTGTCGCCGTCCCACAGGATCGGCACCTTGCCGTGGCTGGGCTGGATCTCGCCCATGTCGCGCTTCATCTCGTCCCACTCGTCGCCGTAGAGCGGAACGGTCAGTTCCTCGAACGAGAGGCCCGACTGCTTGCACGCGAGCCACCCTCGCAGCGACCAGCTCGAATAATTCCTGTTGCCGACGATCAGCTTCATCTGGCTACCCTGTTGCCCGCCTCCGGGCGCCCTAGGCATTCACCGGGCGGGTGTCGAGGCTGAACGCCTTGCGCGCGGGCGCCGCGGCGCTAGTCAGGAGCGATGACGCTGCGCCCGTTCCACCTCGCCTTCCCCGTCCGCGACCTTGCCGAAGCGCGCGCCTTCTACGGCGGCGTCCTCGGCTGTGCGGAAGGGCGGAGCAGCGACGAATGGATCGACTTCGACTTCATGGGCCACCAGATCGTCGCGCACCTCGCGCCGACCGCGCACAACGGGGATGCGGCGGTCAACCATGTCGACGGGCATGGCGTACCTGTACCGCATTTCGGCGTTGTCCTGACGCTCGAGGACTTTGGCGCGCTTGCGGAACGGATGCGCGCTGCCGGAACGCATTTCGAAATCGAGCCCTACACCCGCTTTGCTGGCGAACCGGGCGAACAGCGCACGATGTTCTTTCGCGACCCCAGCGGCAATGCGATCGAGATGAAGGCCTTCGCCAGTCTCGACGCCCTGTTCGCCACCTGAGCCCGGTCGCGTTTACCCGAAATAAACCTTCATAATCCGATGGTTGGGGAACACGGAGAAACCCTTACGCATTCGAAGGGCAATCACCGCAAAATGGGGTCGCATCCATGCTCGCAACCACTCCGCAACAGGCGGCGCCGGAACTCAGGCCGTCTCTTGACGAGCTCGTCGGACGCCGCCGCTCGACACGTCATCCGGTCGACATCAGCGCGCGATTCCTCGATTCCGAAGCCGACATTCGCGCCCATATCGAGGATATCTCGGCGACGGGTGCATGCTTTCGCCTGATGCGCCCGCGCCGCCTTATCGCGGGTCGGCTGTCGTGGCTCGGCTTCGAAATCTACGGCGAGATCGTGTGGCAGACCGAAGACCGCTGCGGCATGCATTTCGCCGACCGGCTGGATGCCGCCTGCATGCGCGCGACCCTCGATTTCGCCGACCGGATGGCGCGGGAAGGGGGAGACCGCTATCACCGGCTTGCCCATGCTTGGACGCACGGACGGGGCGACTACTGAGCGCCGAACTCAGCTTTCGGCGTCGGCGAGCACCGCGGCGCGCAGTTCGGCGATACCCATGCCCTTCTCGCTCGAAGTCACGCTGATTTCGGGATAGGCGGCAACGTGCTTGCGCGCTTCGGCCTCGGTCGCGGCCGTCACCGCGGCGAGCTCGCTCGCCTTGATCTTGTCGGCCTTGGTCAGGACCAGCCGGTAGCCGACGGCCGCCTCGTCGAGCATCTTCATCATCTCGCGATCGACGTCCTTGGGCCCGTGGCGGCTGTCGATCAGCACCAGCGTTCGTTTCAGCACCGCCCGCCCGCGCAGGAAATCGCGCACCAGCATCTTCCACCGTTCGACGACCTTCACCGGCGCCTTGGCGAAACCGTAGCCGGGCATGTCCACCAGCCGGATGGCGAGCGGCTCGCCGACGTCGAAGAAGTTCAGTTCCTGCGTACGCCCCGGCGTGACCGAGGCGCGCGCCAGGCTCTTGCGATTGGTGAGGGCGTTGAGGAGCGAGCTTTTGCCCACGTTCGACCGTCCGGCAAACGCGATCTCGGGCACCTCGGGCTCGGGCAGGAACTTGAGCTGGGGCGCCGACAGCAGGAACTCGACGCGGCCGGTCAACAGCTTGCGGGCGCGTTCGGCGAGTTCCTCCCGCTCGGCCTGATCGACCTCGCTCATTTCGCCGCGCTCACTTGGCGGCCTTCGCCTCGCCGGCGGCGGCGCGTTCCTTGTCTTCCTTGTCCTTGATCGCCTGCGCGCGCAGCTGCGGATGCTTGGAATAGAGGTAGCTCTGCTGCGCCAGCGTCAGCAGGTTCGAGGTGATCCAGTAGATCAGCAGGCCGGCCGCGAAGGGGGCCATCACGAACATCAGGATCCACGGCATGATCGCGAACATCTTTGCCTGGATCGGGTCCGACGCCGGCGGATTGAGGCGGAACGTCAGCCACATCGAGATACCGAGCAGGACCGCCAGCGGACCGATCGCCAGAAAACTGGGAGGCGTGAACGGCAGCAGGCCGAACAGGTTGAGGATATGCAGCGGATCGGGCGCCGACAGGTCGTTGATCCACAGCGCGAACGGCTTGTGGCGCATGTCGATCGAGATCATCAGCACCTTGTACAAGCCGAAGAAGATTGGGATCTGCAGCAGGATCGGCAGGCAGCCCGCGAGCGGGTTCACGCCCTCGCTCTTGTAGAGCGCCATGATCTCCTGCTGCTGTTTCTGCCGGTCGTCCTTGTAGCGGTCCTGCAGCGCCTTCATCTTGGGCTGGATCGCCCGCATTGCCGCCATGCTGGCGAACTGTTTCTGCGCGATGGGGAACATCGCCCCGCGCACGACGAACGTGAGGAGGATGATCGCGAGGCCGAAGTTGCCGACGAGATCATAGAGCTTGGCGAGCAGCCAGTGGATCGGCTTCTCGATGACGCCGAACCAGCCCCAGTCGATCGCGTTCTGGAACCCCGGTACGCCGGCGGCCTCGTAACCGCCCAGCACGTCGGCATCCTTGGCGCCTGCGAAGAGTTGTGTGGTGCGGGAAATCTGTCGGCCGTTCGGAACGGTCACAGGGTCGTAGATAGCGTCCGCACGAACCAGATCGCCGCCCATAGACCGAAAATCCGCGTCAACCCGCGTGCGAGACTGCGGAATGATTGCCGACAGCCAATAGATGTCGGTGAAGCCCAGCCAACGGGCGCGGCCCTCGGGCGTCACCCGCCCTGTTTCGGCGACGTCGTCGTAGTCGGTGCCGAAATCGACCCCGTCGCCGAAATAGCCGATGGGGCCCGAATGCAGTGTAAAGGTGCTGGCGCTTGCCGTCGCGCTGGTGCGGCTGACGGTGGCGAACGGGCGCACGACGACGGGCCGGCCCGATGCGTTGGCGACCGTCTGCTTGGCCGTGATCATGTATTCGCTGTCGATCGACAGTTCGATCGTGAAGACCTGGCCCGAACCGTTGGCCCAGCGCAGGGTGACCGGCGTGCCGGGGGCGAGCGGTCCGCCGGTCGCCTGCCACACGGTCTGCGCGGTCGGAACCTTCACGCCCTCGCCCACCCAGCCGAACTGCGCGAAGTGCTGCGCCGGAGTTCCCGCCGGGCTGAACAGACGCACCGGGCCGGACGACTTGTCGACCGTTTCGCGGTGGGTCTTCAGCGTCAGGTCGTCGATCCGCGCGCCGACGAGGTCGATTGATCCTGCCAGTTCGGGTGCATCGATGCGCACCCGCTCGGGGCTTTTCAGAACGGTGGCGAGGTCGCGCTTCTCGAGCGCCACCATCGCCGGATCGGTCAGTCCGCCCTCGCGAGTGCGGACCACCTTCTTCCCGTCAGCGGTGGTCGCCACCGGAGCTGTCGCGGTATCGCGGCGAACTTCCTCGACCGGCTGCGGATAAATCCGCTGCATGGCGAAATCCCACCCGAAGAGGAGCAAGCCGCACAGCACCACGGCGAGGAGAAGATTGCGCTGGTTGTCCAAGAAAGGCGTTCCCGTATCCTGTTGGGGTATGTCGTCAGGGCACCGGATCGTAGCCGTGCCCGCCCCAGGGGTGGCAGCGCATTATACGCTTCGCCGCGATCCATCCACCCTTGATTGCCCCGTGCTTCTCCAGCGCCTCGATCGCATAGGCGGAACAGGATGGGGCATAGCGGCATGACGGAGGCAGGATGCGGCTGGGGCCCAATTGCCATGCGCGAGCGACGAGGATGAGGATTTGCTTCACCGGGCGGGCCTGCGGCGGCGGGGCGGATCGCCCTCGCCGGCGGCCGCGCGCGCGAGCGCTTCGGCGAGTTCGGCGCGCATCTTCGCGAAATCGCGCCCAACCCCGCCTTCGCGGCCGATAAGCACGTGGTCGGTATCGGGTAGTCCTTCGCCGGGCAGTGCCGCGCGCAGCAGTTCGCGAAAGCGCCGCTTCATCCGGTTGCGCACGACCGCGTTGCCGATCTTCTTGGTCACGGTGATGCCGAACCGCTTGCCGCGCCCGCCGTTGGGCTGCGCGAGCAGGACGAACCCGGGCCGTGCCACGCGGAGCCCGCGATTCGCCGCGAGGAAATCGGGCCGCTTGCGGATGGTGGAAACGGTCATGCAAAGGCGATATAGGCGACTAATACACCCGATGGAAGGGCCGCCGATGCGAGGCTTTGACGCCGGGCACGAAAACGGGCTCCCGACGAGGGAGCCCGAAGGGGCGTCGGCTGGTTAGGCCGATGCCAAACACCGCAGAGGCAGCCGCCGGCGCCCGAGGCGCCAGAAGGTTAGGCGCAGAGCTTCTTGCGGCCGCGAGCGCGGCGGGCGCGCAGGACCTTGCGACCGCCCGGGGTCGCCTTGCGCGCGAAGAAACCGTGGCGACGGGCGCGCACGAGATTGCTGGGCTGGAAAGTCCGCTTCATCGGATCCTCGGTATCTAAGAATGCAAAAGGGGCAGCCCGCGAGGACCGCCGTCAGGGGCGCGCCACTATGGGAAGCCCGCCCCCAAGTCAAGGTAAGCGATGCTCGGTGCCTTCGAACCGATCCATTCGCGCATCTCGGCCGCGGTGAGCCAGCGCGCGCCCTCGTTGGGGACCGAGTTAGTCATAGCGTAAAACGCCTGCGCATCGGCGAGCCCCATCTCGCGATAGTATTCGATGTAGGCCCGGTTGGGCGCGGCATCGACGTCGAAATCGCCAGCCTCGCGGCCGTCCGAATCGCGCCATGAATGAACGGCGAACTCCGCCCCGTCGTCGATGCGGCGGGTCGCGCCGGCCAGGAACAGCTCGACCGCGCCCGAGCGTACCGAGCCACCGGCCGGCACATGGGTCGCGATGCCGCGTTCGCGAATCATCCGACCGAGCGCAAGGTTCGCGGTATCGTCGTCGGTTCCGGGGCACTCGACCATTTCGATCGTCGCGATACCGGGGTGCCGGGCCAGCATCGCGGCGAACTGGCGGGGGCTGGCGGCATCGGTCGCATCGACGAGCGCGGCCCGGTCGTCGCCGATCACCCTGAACGGTCCGAAGGCTTCGCCTTCCGGCAGTGCGGGGCCGCGGCCCGCGACGAAGCGCCCGGCCCCTTCCGCCTCCACCCATTCGGCGACGATCACCGTCACATGGCGCTGCGCCTGTGCCGGAGCGGCAATGAGAGCAACGAGTGCAAGGAACGGGGCGGCAAGCGAACGCATGGCCACGAAATGCATCCGGCGCCCTTGCGAAAAGGCGAAGCGCTATACTTGCGATTGCGTTGACCATCCCCGCTTTGCCCGCCAGAACGCGCCGGCAATTCAGGGGGTTTCGGTGGTCGCACTGGTCCGGACGGTGGCCTATCTCGGGCTGGAGGCGCGCAGCGTCGAGGTGCAATGCCAGGTCGCCGCCGGCATGCCGCGCTTCAATGTCGTCGGCCTGCCCGACAAGGCGGTGGCCGAAAGCCGCGAACGGGTCCACGCCGCGCTCGCCGCGATGGGCCTCAGCCTGCCGCCCAAGCGGATCACGATCAACCTGTCGCCAGCCGACCTGCCCAAGGAGGGCAGCCACTACGACCTGCCCATCGCGCTCGCCCTGCTGGCGGCGATGGGCGTGACCGATGCCGAGCAGCTCGGCGACTGGATCGCGGTGGGCGAGCTGGCACTCGACGGCCGCATCGCGGCTTCGCCCGGCGTCCTGCTCGCGGCGATCCATGCCAGCGAGCAGGAGGCGGGCCTGATCTGCCCTGCCAGCCAGGGGTCGGAAGCCCGCTGGGCGAGCGGCGTGCCGGTGATCGCCGCGCCCGATCTCGTCAGCCTGCTCAACCATCTGAAAGGCACGCAGCGGCTGCCCGATCCGCTTCCCGGCGAGGTGGAGGAGCCCGGCTTCGGTCCGGACCTGCGCCAAGTGAAGGGCCAGGAAACCGCCAAGCGCGCGCTCGAGATCGCGGCGGCCGGCGGGCACAACCTGCTGATGATCGGCCCTCCGGGTGCGGGCAAGTCGCTGCTGGCAAGTTGCCTACCGGGCATTCTTCCGCCGCTCACTCCGGCCGAGGCGCTGGAGACCAGCATGGTCGCCTCGGTCGCAGGCACGCTCGAAGGCGGCCGGATCAGCCGCGTCCGCCCGTTCCGCGCGCCTCACCATTCGGCCAGCATGGCCGCGCTTACCGGCGGCGGGCTGAAGGTGAAGCCGGGCGAAGTCAGCCTCGCGCATCTCGGCGTCCTGTTTCTCGACGAACTGCCCGAATTCCAGCGCGCGGTGCTCGATTCGCTGCGCCAGCCGCTCGAGACCGGCAAGGTCGACGTCGCCCGCGCCAACGCGCACGTCAGCTTTCCCGCGCGCGTCCAGATGGTCGCCGCGATGAACCCGTGCCGATGCGGCCACCTCGGCGACCCGGCGCTCGCATGCAGCCGCGCGCCGCGCTGTGCCGCCGACTACCAAAGCAAGGTGTCAGGCCCGATGCTCGACCGTATCGATCTCCATGTGGAGGTTGACCCGGTGAGCGCCATGGACCTCGCGCTGCCCCCGCCCGCCGAAGGCAGCGCCGAAGTCGCCGCCCGGGTCGCCGCCGCACGCGCCGTCCAGACCGCCCGCGCCGCCGAAACCGGTGCGCGCACCAATGCCGAACTCGACGGCGAGCCGCTGGAGCGCTTCGCCGCGCCCGACGAGCCGGGAGCGAAGCTGCTGATGCAGGCGGCCGAGGCGATGAGGCTATCGGCGCGCGGCTATACCCGCATCCGCCGGGTCGCGCGCACGATCGCCGATCTGTCGGGGGCGGAGACGGTCGGCCGGATCCATGTCGCCGAGGCCCTGAGCTATCGCCGCAGCGCTCCGCGCGCCTGACGGGCGACGCGGCACTGGTGCCGGGCGCCTGCATCCGGCATTGGGGTTTGGACCATCCGCCCCATGACCACCGACTTCCCCCCTCACGCCGCGTACGATCCGGACGGCGATCGCCCGCGCGGCATCTTCGCCGCGTTCGACGCGCGGTGGCCGGAGGTGCGCCGGCGGTTCGTGGGAATGGCGCTGGCATTGGCGCTGGAAAGCTTCCTGCTCCTCCTGCTGCTCACGCTGGGGCAGGGCATAACCGGTTCGCGCGAGGGCGCCGAGAGCCTGACGAGCGTGACCTTCGCGCCGGACACGCCGCCGGCGCCGGAAGTCGAGCCGCAGCCCGAACGCGAAACGCGGCCCTCGCCGCTCGATCCGGTGCAACAGCCGCCCCGTCCCCCGGTGGAGCGCCAGCCTTCCGCGCTGCCGGTGCCGGTCCCCGCCCCTCGGCCCATGCCCACGCCCGCGGCGACCCTGCCCGTCGCAACCAGTACTCCGGCAGCGCCGGCTGCCGCCGTACCCGGCCGGATCGCGGCCCGTTTGCGCGACGATGTCAGCGGCCCCGCGGGCGGGTCTCGCGCATCGTCGTCGGGAGATTCGCAGATTGTCGGCAGCGGGCCTCGCGGCGAGCCGGTCTATGCCGCCCGCTGGTACCGCGAGCCGAGCCAGCAGGATCTGCGCGGCTACCTGTCCACCGTCGACCAGCCCGGGTGGGCGACGATCAACTGCCGCACCGCGCCCGCGTGGCGGGTGGAGGACTGCTACCTCCTCGACGAGTATCCCGATCCCGGAACACTCGGGCGCGCGGTGCTGGCAGCGGCCTGGCAGTTCCAGGTCCGCCCTCCGGTAAAGGGCGGAAAGTCGCTCGTCGGCGAATGGGTGCGCATCCGCATCACCTACGAAGCGCGCCGGGCGCCTTAACGGATCATTCGACCCCAGCGGCCCAGTCGGCGTAGGGCGTGTTTCGGGCCATGTGCCGGTTGTAGTCGGGCGCCCCGTCGGTCCACCAGACCGGGCCACGCTCGCCCAGCGCCACCTTCGCTGCGTGCACGGCGGCACGGGCGGCCTTCATGGCTTCCTCATCGTCCTTGGCATCGCGTACCGCACGGCGGGCGGCCATCAGGTCGGCGACAAGACGGTCTCGGTCCTCCCGCGAAAGGCCGGGATTGGCCGCCCGCCAGAGACGGCCGCGCACGACGATGTAGCGCTTGTCGGGAGAGAGCGGAGCGCCGCTCAGCGGACGGCGGCGACCCGCAGGGCCGATGCGTCGTCGTCCCGGACCCGGTCGAAGCCGTCGGCAGGAGCGGCCACGGTGCCGTCGGCCCGCTTGCCGAGATCGGCCCGATCGACGAACAGAAGGTCCTTCGGCCCCAGGACACGGCCGTCGTGCGACACGATGGCGATGGGCCCGATACCCAGCCGGTCCTGCTCGTCGGCAAGGACGGGGTTTTCGACCACATCGCCGCCGCCGTATTTCTGGCCCCACTGGCGCAGTGCGACCATGGCGGGGAGCAGGTCCATCCCCTTCGCGGTCAGGCGATATTCGATGCGGCGGCGGTCGTCGGCACACGGTTGCCGGTCGAGAATGCCGTGCTGGACCAGCTTGGCCAGCCGGTTCGACAGGATGTTCCGCGCAATGCCGAGTTCGCTCAGGAACTCCTCGAAATGGTACAGCCCGTTGAAACTGGCGCGCAGGATCATGAAGCTCCACCGTTCGCCCATGACTTCGAGAGCCTCGGGCAGGCCGCAGGCGGTCATTTCGTTCAGCGGTTCGCGCAGACCCATCGGAAATCCCTCTTTCGTTTTCGCCTTGTAACCGAACTGCAACGCCACTGAAACGCGAAACTAGGTTTTCTGTTGCAACTTAAAATCGGTTTGATTAGGTATCGATTCGCAACCGGTATTCCTTTGAAGCCGGCTTGGCCATACGAAAAGGAAAACACGATGCCTCTCTCGCTTCGCGGCGGTCGCCCCGCCGCAGCCGTGGTCGCGCTCGCCTGGACGGCGCTGACCATCGGCACCGCCATTGATCCCTCTCCCGCTTACGCTGCTGGGTCCGATGGCCCATACTATCGCGCGGAACTGACCGCGCCGGTCGAAAAGACCCGCCCCATCGCGAGCGGACAGGTCTGGACCTGCACCGACACCGCATGCGTCGCCTCGCGCGGCACGAGCCGCCCGGCGATCGTCTGCGCCCGTCTTGCCAAGGAAGTCGGCCAAATTTCGAACTTCGTCGCCGACGGCAAGGCGCTCGCCGCCGAAGACCTGGCGCGCTGCAACCGCTGAGATTTCCAGACCACCCTGTCCTCTCCGACCCGACAGGTGGCAGCCTCGAACGCCCCCGGCAGCGATGCCGGGGGTTTTTCTTTGCCGCTCAGATCAGGCCGCGAGCCGCCAAGTCGGCTTCGAGCAGGGCGGCGTCGCGAAAATGATGCACCTGCCAACCCAATGCGCGCGCGGCGGCGACGTTGTCGGCGTTGTCGTCGATGAAGAGCATGGTTCCTGGTTCATGGCCGAAGCGTTCGGCAGCAAGCTCGAAGATGGCGGCACCGGGCTTGGCGAGCTTCTCGTCGCCCGACACCACGATGTCGCGCATACGATCGAGCACCGGCAAGGTGGGGCGGAACTGCGCCCAGAATTCCGCGCCGAAGTTGGTGATCGCGTAAAGCGGCACGCCGCGCGCGTCGAGGCGCTCGACCAGCTCCGCAGAGCCCGGCACCGGACCCGGGATCGTCTCGAGGAAGCGGGTGGCGTAGGCCTCGATCTCGGCGTCCCAATCGGGATGGAGCGCCTTCAGCTCGGGCACCATCTCGCCCAGCGGCCGGCCCGCGTCGTGCTGGAAATGCCACTTTTCGGTCACGACGTTGGCAAGGAACCAGTCGAGCCGTTTGGGATCGGCGATCAGCTTTCCGAACAGTGCGCGCAGATCCCACTGGATCAGCACGCGGCCGATGTCGAATACGACCGCCTCGACATCGCCGGTCGCGGTTTGCGGATCGGCGTCAGGCACGACAAAAAGCCCCCGTTTCGGCGGGGGCTTCCGGTACCGACCAGCCGCGGACGAACCGCGGCGCGTGCATCAGCCCTGGCGGGCCTTGAAGCGGCGGTTGGTCTTGTTGATGACGTAAGTGCGCCCGCGGCGACGGATCACGCGGCAATCGCGGTGACGGTCCTTGAGCGACTTGAGGCTGTTGCGGATCTTCATGACTGTTCCAATGCCCGGCGATCCCGGGTCCCAAAATCGAAGCGCGGCACCTAGGGATGCGCCCCGGCCAAGTCAACCCGCCGCGACGGGTCACGGCAGCGGCGATACCGCCTCGCGTTCATCGGACGGCCATCGACAAAGCGCTATGGTTTCAATCGCTTTCACAGGGGCCGTACCATGAAAATCGCATTCCCGCTCGCTGCCGTCGCCGCACTCGCGCTCGCCGCGCCCGCTGCCGCTACCGAAGTTGCCGTCACCCGTTTCCACACCGCCGAATCGCTGGCCGCCGCCGCGCCCGGCCCGATCGCCGTTCGTGCGGGTACCGGGCTCGAGCCGGGCAGCCTCGAATCGCAGGCGTGGACCGATGCGGTCGCCGCGGCGCTCGTGCGCCAGGGCTTTACCGTCGTGGCCAATGCCCCGAGGGTCGCGGTGGTCAACCTCGAGCAGGTGGAAGTCGAGAACGGTCGCGCGCGGTCCGGCAGCGGTGTCAGCGTCGGTGTGGGCGTGGGGTCCGGCGGCGGATATTACGGCCGGCGTAGCGGTGTGAACCTCGGGCTCGGCCTCGGTTTCCTCTTCGGCGGCAACCGTTCCAGCGCGGCGCTCGACAGCACGCTGGCGGTCGCGATCGAGGATGCGAACGGGGTCCGCGCGTGGGAGGGCCGCGCCGAAGCGGCACCGCGTGCAGGCTCGAAAGACGCCGATCCGCGGCGGCTTGCCGGTGAAATGGCGGGCAGGCTGTTTGCAGGGTTCCCAGGCGTTTCCGGAGCGACTATCGCGGCGCGATGAACGCACAAACGCCGAATTTCGGCATCTCGATCGACGCCGAATTCGACAGCGGCAACATCAATGTCATCGAAATCGACGGCGCCGCCACGCGCCTGTCGATCCCGGCCGACCACATGAGCGAATTCCGCCAGTGGTTCCATTTCCGCGTTTCGGGAGCGAAGGGCCGCGAACTGACGCTGAAGATCGTCGATCTCGGCACCTCGGCCTATCCTGAAGGCTGGCCGGGATACCGCGCCTGCGTCAGCGAGGATCGCGAGTTCTGGGGCCGTGCCGACACGACTTACGACAAGGATGCCGACGGCGGCACCCTCACGATCACCTACACCCCTGCCAGCGACATCGCCTGGTTCGCATACTTCGCGCCCTATTCGATGGAACGGCATCACGATCTCGTCGCCGAAGCGGCTGCCAGCGAGGGGGTGGACTATCGCCGGCTCGGCACCACGCTCGACGGGCAATCGCTCGATTGCCTCGAATTCGGCGAGGGCGACACGCAGGTCTGGCTCTACGCACGGCAGCATCCGGGCGAATCGATGGCCGAATGGTGGATGGAAGGCGCGCTCGCCTGCCTCACCGATCCGTCCGACCCCGTCGCCCGCGCGCTGCGCCAGCGCTGCCGGTTCCACGTCGTGCCCAACTGCAATCCCGACGGCAGCCGCCGGGGCCACCTGCGTACGAACGCGGTCGGCACCAACCTCAACCGCGAGTGGGAGAGCCCCTCCGCCGACAAGTCGCCCGAGGTCCTCGCGATCCGCAACGCGATGGACGAAAGCGGCGTCGATTTCGCGATGGACGTTCACGGGGACGAGGCGATCGCCGCGGTCTTCCTCGCCGGGTTCGAAGGCATCCCTTCGTGGACCGACGAACTGGGCGACAAGTATTACCGCTACCAGCGCATTCTCGAACGCCGCACGCCCGATTTCCAGACCGCCAAGGGCTACGCCGTGTCGAAGCCCGGTACCGCCAACCTCTCGATGAGCACCAACCAGCTCGCCGAGCGGTTCGGCGCCTGTTCGATGACATTGGAAATGCCGTTCAAGGACAACGACGACCTGCCCGACGAAGCGCAGGGGTGGAGTCCGGAACGCTGCCGCCTGCTGGCGCGCGATTGTCTCGCCGCGCTGCTCGAATGGCTGGGGCCCGACGCGGGCTAGACGCCCCGCACCCCCTCGAGCAGCACCGGCTCGAGGCGGTCGCCGTGCAGGACCGATACGTCGCCGGTGGTTTCCAGCACCGCGGCGCGCACGTCCTTCAGCTCGAGCACGTTCGCCTCGCGCAGCTTGGCCACGAGATCGCCGCGCGCGACGCGGCTCTGTTCCAGGGCGGATGCGATGAATTCCCCGTCGCGCATCAGCAGCAGCGGCTCGTTTTCCAAGACGCCCCGCATCGCCTTCGAATTAATACGCAGCCGGGCGGCGATGAACTGGATCGCGAACAGCCCCGCCATGGCCGCCAGCGACTGGGCGTAGGCGGTCCAGCTGCTCGACTGCGACGCGCTCGCCACCAGCGAACCCATCGCGACCGTCATCACGAAATCGAAGTTCGTCATTTTCGAGAACGAACGCAGCCCCACGACCCGCACCAAGAGCACGACCCAACCGAGCGCGACAACGGCCAGCAGCGCACCGCGCACCAGTGCATCGGCGAGTTCGTTTTCGAATAGCATGGTGCGTTCCCCCTCGGCGGGGCAGTATTGCCCTGCTGACGATACGGCTGGGGAGCGCGGGGTTTCCCTATCCGACGATGGGGCGCAGCAGCCGGATCGTCCGGGCATCCGCGTCGAGCTCCACTTCGGCCCCGGATGGCAGGCAGATCTGGTTGCCGACATGGCCGAAGCTCGCCCCGGTAAACGCCGGCACGCCGAGCGGCGCGAGATGCTGGTCGATCACCTGGTCGAGGGTGAAGCCCGACCCCGGCGTCGTGCAATCGGTGCACTGGCCGAAGACCACGCCCGCAAGCTTGTCGAGCACGCCCGCCAGTTTCAGCTGCTGGAACATCCGGTCGACGCGGTACTCGGCCTCGCCGACATCCTCGAGGAACAGGATCGCACCGGTAAAGTCGGGCAGCCAGTCGGTCCCCATCAGCGTGCTGACGATGGTCATGTTACCGCCCAGCAGACGGCCTTGCGCCCGCCCGGCGGTAATCGTGCGCCCCGCCCGCCCGGTCACGGATTCCACACTTGCCCCACCCAGGACCGGCCGCGCGCCGGCAAAGGCGAGCTGCCACAGGCTTTCCCACTGCACGGGGCGCCAGCTGCTGGTCGCGTTGCCGCCGTGGATCGTCGCGAAGCCCGCGCGCGCGGCGTAGGCGAGGTGCAGCGCGGTGACGTCGGAGTAGCCGATCAGCAGCTTGGGGTTTGCGCGCACCGCACCCCAATCGATGAGCGGCAGGATCCGCGCCGCGCCCCATCCGCCGCGCACCGCGAAGATCGCGGTCACATCGGGGTCCGCGACCATCGCGTTGAAATCCGCCGCGCGCTGCGCATCGGTGCCCGCGAGGTAGCCGTAGCGACTGCCGGCGTTGGGGCCGACCTTGGGGACGAGGCCCATGCCGCGGATCCAGTGTTCGGCCCTCGCGAGCCCTTCTTCGGGATCGATCGCGCTGGCGGGCGAGGCGAGCCCCACCGTGTCGCCCGGATCGAGGAAGTCCGGCAGGCGGCGCGCCGCTTCGCGAAAGGCAGCCGGAGCGGCGACCGGCGCGGCCATCGCTGCGGCCGCCAGCCCCCCGAGCACGGAACGACGGTCGATCACGCCAGGCTGGCCGGCCCGAACGCATGGGGCAGCAATTCGCCGAGGCGCACCGACTTCACCTCGTGCGGCCCGACGCACAGCACTTCCGGGTCGGTACCGCCGAGCTGCGCGAGTTCGTTGAGCACCTGCCGGCACCGTCCGCATGGCGTGATCGCATCGGCGCCACCCCGGTCATTGGGCCCGGTCACGGCGACTTTGACGAGGCCGCCCCGCACGCCGGCGTCCATCGCCTTGGCGATGGCGACCGTCTCGGCGCAGAGCGCGAGGCCATAGCTCGCGTTCTCGATGTTGGTGCCGGTGACGACGCTGCCGTCTGCGAACAGCAGCGCGGCGCCCACCGCGAAGTTCGAATAAGGCGAATAGGACTGTTCGGCGGCCGCGCGGGCGGCGGCGATGAGGTCGGTGTCCGAAACTGGCATGGTCGTTCCCGTGTGCGGCGAGGTGCGCGGGCAGCCGCCGGTCGCAGCCGCCTCGCGAGATGTTAGAGCCTGATTGGGCAATCGCGGGCCGCACGGCAACCGCGATATGCAGCGCGGCTATGGCCGCACCACCACCCAGCGCAAGGGTTCGTCTGCGGCATCGCTGGCGAACGCTTCGTTGGCGGTCCACATCAGCCACGGCCGTCCGGCATAGGTCGGCTCGCGCCACGTCCCTTCGACCCACAGGTTGCGCTCGATCCGGCCCGCCAGGTGATAGCGATCCTCGAACGCCTGCGAGGGTTTGAGGATCGCCGGCTTGCCCGCGTGCGCCTCCACCTGGTTGATGAGAGTCATCAGCTCGCTTTCGACCGCCGCCTCGCTGACCGGTTTGGGACAGTCTTCCGCCGTCCGGTCGAGCGCGATGGCCGGCGGTAACAGGTCGCCCGCGCGCGGCACGGTGACGACGAAGGCGGCCGATTGCCCGTCGGCCATCGTGCACGGATCGAACCGATGCACCGCGCCCACCTGCAGCCCCGCCTCGCGCGCCTTGGCGAGGTTGGGCGCGAAGGCCGGGTCGCGGCCCGTCTCGCCATCGGTCGCGTCCAAATAGACGAATCGCGCACCAAGTGCCTTCAGCGTGTCCATCCGCACCAGCCCGTCGGCGGCGGACAGTTCGGCCCCCTGGTCGGGCCATAAAGCGGCGTCGGGCGTCCAGTGGCGGAGCGACCACCACGACCACGCCACCGCGGCGATAACCGCGAGCACGGCCACGCCGAGCACTCGCGTGCGCCAGCCCATGGCCTTGCGTTTACGTCCCACGATTCGCGATCCCCGTTGCTCAGCCGCGGATATGCAGCACGCAGATCAGCGTGAACAGGCGGCGTGCGGTGGGGTGATCGGTTTCCACCTTGCCTGCGAGGCGTTCCAGCAGGAGATCGGCGGCATCGTTGTGGATCGCGCGCCGTGCCATGTCGATCGTCTCGATCTCGGCCGGGGTCGCCTTGCGGATCGCCTGGTAATAGCTGTCGCAGATGGCGAAGTAGTCGCGGATGGGCCGGCGGAACCGGGCGAGGCCGAGCACCAGCGTCTCGAACGGTTCGGCCGCGCCGGCCGCCGCGATGGACAGCGCGAGCCGTCCGTCCTGCACCGCCAGCCTCAGGTCGTAGGGACCGTCGTGGCCCGCCTCCACCCCGCGCACAGGTTTGAAGGCGTTCTCCTCGATGAGGTCGTAGATCGCCACGCGGCGTTCCTGTTCGATATCGGCATTGCGCCAGAGGATCGTATCCTCGTCGAGCGCGATCTTGGCGATCCGCCATGATTCCCTGAAGCCGCCGGTCATGGTCGGCGAGCCTTCGCAGATGGCCGCGGGTGCCCGCAAGGCTTTCCACAACCCTGTCCGCGAGCTTTCGCCGCAACGTGCTTTTCCCGCACCCGCGCTTCGACCATGGTGCGGCGCATGGCCGAAACCGACCTCCTCATCCGCCCCGCGACCGACACCGCCGCCGATTCGCCCACGATCCGCGCGCTGCCCGCCAATATCGAGGCCGAGGCCGCGTTCCTGGGCGCGGTGCTGATCGACAACCGGGTGCTGGAAGAACTGGCCACCCCCATCCTGCCGCGCCATTTCTTCGAGCCCGTGCACCAGCGCGTGTTCGAACGCGTCGTCACCCTGCTCGACAGGGGCGCGGTGGTGACGCCGGTGACGCTGAAACCCTATTTCGAGGCGGACGAGGCGCTGAAGGAACTGGGCGGCATCACCTATCTCGCCCGCCTGACGGCCGACGGACAGGGTCTTCTCGCCCCGCGCGAACTCGCCGAACAGATCTACGACCTTGCGCTGTTGCGCGAACTGGTGAGCGTGGGCCGCAACCTCGTCGAGGGGGCGCTCGACACGTCCGAATCGGTCGCGCCGATGGAACAGATCGAGGCGGCCGAGGCCGCGCTGTTCGAAGTGGCCGAGGGCGCGACGACCAATTCGGAAGCCACCAGCTTCGGCATGGCGACCAACAAGGCGCTGCGCCAGATCGAGAAGGCGATCGGTTCGGGCGGGCACATCGCCGGCACCACCACCGGCTTCGTCTCGATCAACGACAAGATCGGCGGCCTGCACGATTCCGACCTCGTGATCCTCGCCGGGCGTCCGGGCATGGGCAAGACCTCGCTGGCCACCAACATCGCCTTCAACTGCGCCGACCGAGCCTTACGCGACAAGCGCGACGGGATCGACGAGAAGGCGAGCGTGGGCGCGGGGGTGGCCTTCTTCAGCCTGGAAATGAGCGCCGACCAGCTCGCCACCCGCATCCTGGCGGAAACCGCCGGCATCTCCTCCTCCGCGCTGCGAATGGGCAAATTGAGCCGCGACGAATTCCAGCAGCTCTCGTTCGCCAGTCAGAAGCTCGCCGAACTGCCGCTGTTCATCGACGACACGCCCGCGCTGACGATCGCCTCGCTGCGCACGCGTGCCCGGCGGCTGAAGCGCAAGCACGACATCGGGCTGATCGTGGTCGACTACCTCCAGCTGCTGCAGGGGTCGGGCCGCGCCAACGACAACCGGGTCAACGAGATTTCCGAGATCAGCCGCGGCCTCAAGACGCTCGCCAAGGAACTCGACCTGCCGGTGATCGCGCTGTCGCAGCTCAGCCGCGCGGTCGAACAGCGCGAGGACAAGCGGCCGATGCTGTCGGACCTGCGCGAATCGGGCTCGATCGAGCAGGACGCCGACATGGTGTGGTTCGTCTACCGCGAGGACTACTACGTCGCCGCGCGCGAGCCCAAGGTGCCGCAGGGGGACGACGATCCCAAGGTGCACGACGCGCACATGGCCTGGGCGAGCGAGATGGAGCGCGTCCACGGCCTCGCCGAACTCATCATCGCCAAGCAGCGCCACGGTTCGACCGGCAAGGTGCGGCTGAAGTTCGAGCCCAACATCACCCGCTTCTCCGACCTCGCCGACGACGGGCGCGGCTACTCCAGCTACGACTGAGCGCTAGAGCCCCAGGTTGAGGTTGCGGCTGACGGTGTAGTCGACGACCGCGACGAGGAACCACGAGGCGTTCCAGCGGATGCGGTTCAACAGGCCGGCGCGTTTCTTGTGCTCGCTGGGCGTGATGCGCGTCGCGGCCCCCAGGTGCTGGCCGATGTATTCGCTGAGGCGGTCGGCGAGCGCCCGATCCTCGATCCGCAGCATGACCTCGAGATTGAGGTAGAGGCTGCGCATGTCGAAGTTCGCGCTGCCGACATAGCTCTTGTCGTCGATTACGATCACTTTCGTGTGGAGCTTGCAGGCGTCGAATTCCCAGATCTCGGCGCGCCGCTTCAGCAGGTAGTCGTAAAGCGAGCGGGTCGCGCCGATGGTCGCGCCGTTGTCGCTCTTGCCCGCCATCACCAGCCGCGCCCCTTCGCGGCAGGCGACATCGCCGATGGCCTTGAGGTTGCGGTTCGACGGCGAGAAATAGGCCATGATCATGTCGAGCCGCTGCGCGCCGGTGAGGTCGCTGCGCACGCACCGGGCCCAGCTCGAAAGGCCGCGCGTCGGCCCGCCGATGAGTATGCGGACCGGCCCGTCGCCGGGTTGCCAGTGGCGCACCATGCGGCGGATCGCGCGCCAGTTGGCGTGGGGGTCCTCGGTCCAGGCGTCGAGCTGGTCGAACCAGCGCGACAGGTCGTCCACCGCCGAACCTTCCACCGTCACGCCGAGGTCGTTCCACCCATTGAGCGCGGGCGGCGCGAAATAGCTGTCCTCGACATTGAAGCCGCCGATCATCGCCTGCCGCCCGTCGACGATGACGATCTTCTGGTGGTTGCGGATGAGGTAGCGCTGGGTCCACCGTGGGGAGAAGCAGCAGAACTTCGCGCCCGCATCGCACATCGAGGAGAAGAACTCCTTGCGCGCATCCGCCCCGAACCCGTCGAGGATGAGGTTCACCCTCACCCCGCGCCGCGCCGCACAGGCCAGCGCGTCGCGCACCATCACCCCGCTCGCATCCTCGGTGAATATGTAGAAGCACATCCGGATCGATTCGCGCGCGCTTTCGATCATCGCGATCAGCGCGGCCAGCCGGTCCTTGCCGGCCGGGTAGAAGACGAGCTTCTGACCTTGCGCCTCGACGGTGAACGGCGGCGGATCGACATAGGGCGGCGCGGCGGTCATGGCGCGGGGCCTACCGGCAAATTCTTGACTTGGCGAGGCATCGGGCCTAGGCGATCCCCTTCCCAGAAACACCTGTTTGACCGGAGTGCCATATGGCGCGCGTTACCGTCGAAGATTGCGTCGACAAGATCCCCAACCGTTTCGACCTCGTTCTGCTGGCCGCGCAGCGCGCGCGCGAGATTTCGGGCGGCGCGGAACTGACCCTCGACCGCGATCGCGACAAGAACCCGGTCGTCGCCCTGCGCGAGATCGCGGAGCAGACCGTGGGCCCCAAGGACCTCCACGAATCGGTCGTCGTCGGCCTGCAGAAAATCCTGCCCGACGACGAGGACGAGGCGGACGAGATCGGCAGCCTCAGCCAGTCGGCCGAAGCGCTCCGGATCACCGCGGCCGCCCCGGCCCGCCAGACCTCGGTCGGCGGCGACTACGACGGCTGATCCCGCTTCACCCGCGATATAGAAAAAGGGCCGCCCGCGAGGGTGGCCCTTTTTCGTCGGGGCGGGTTCCGCCGGCCCGGCCTACTGGCCCCGCCCGGTTTCCGCCTGCAGAGCATCGATCCGCTTCGACGCTTCGGCCTTGGTAAGGCCGGTATCGTAGGCATCGGGCTGGCCGGCTTCCTCGCTCAACGTCTTGAGATAGCTCGCCTGCGCGCCGGTCATGGCCTCGTCGCCGGTGGTCCATTCGTCAGCCGGCTTCTCGGCGTTGGAAACGGGTTCGGACTTGGGATGCTCGCTTGGGGTGGGTGCAGTCATGGGGTGAACTCCTTTCCCCATCCAACCGCCATGTTCCATGTATGTTCCCACTGGCGCGAGCGCTTCGCCGTCGTGTATTGCGCAGACCCATGTCGGGGGACTTCAGCGAGATCGCCACGGGGCTGGCCGATGCCGGAACGGGGGCCACGGTATCGCGTGCGGTGGAGCCCGAAGCGGGCGAGGATGCCGGTCACACGCAAGAGGGGGCCTGCCTCAACTGCAGCACTACGCTCGTTGGCAGCCATTGCCATGCCTGCGGGCAGCGGGCGCACGTCCACCGAACGGTGGGCGCGTTCTTCCACGACCTGCTCCACGGCGTGCTGCACTTCGAGGGCAAGACGTGGCGGACTATTCCGCTGCTCGTCTGGCAGCCCGGCCGGCTGACCCGCGAGTACATCGACGGCAAACGCGCGAGCTACGTCAGCCCGATCGCGCTGTTCCTGTTCGTCGTGTTCCTAAGCTTCGCCCTGTTCAATGCGCTGGGTGGCGGGTCGGCGCCGACTGTGATGCCCGAAGGCGTCGGCACCGAACAGGCGCGCCTCGCCTACGACACGAACACCAAGGAGATCGCGGAGTTGAAGGCGCAGTTGCCGGACGCGGCCGGGGCGGAGCGCGAGAGGATCGAGCAGAGCATCGCCTCGCTCGAGGAAGACCAAGAGGGCCTGTCGAGTGCGCTCGAGATGTCC
Source organism: Tsuneonella amylolytica (assembly GCF_003626915.1). Taxonomy (NCBI): domain Bacteria; kingdom Pseudomonadati; phylum Pseudomonadota; class Alphaproteobacteria; order Sphingomonadales; family Erythrobacteraceae; genus Tsuneonella; species Tsuneonella amylolytica. Next base: position 1,986,111 of record NZ_CP032570.1, on the reverse strand, counting down.
GACGATCTCGCCGAAGGGTTTCGCACCGGCTTCGAGGAAAATCCCCTGCCCGCCGGCAGCACGATCGCGAAGGCGGTGGAGCACGTGCGCGAGAACCCGCAACTCGCCATCTACAAGGCACAGACGAGCGCCTACAAATACAGCTGGATGCTGATCCCGCTGTCGGTGCCGTTCGTGTGGCTGCTGTTTCCGTTCAGCCGGCGGTTTCGCGGCTACGACCACACGGTTTTCGTCACTTACTCGATCACCTTCATGATCGCGCTGGTGGCGGTGGTGAGCCTGCTGTTCTGGTTCAACCTGGGGAGCATCGGCGGGCTGCTGCTGCTCTATGCCCCGTTCCATATGTACCGGCAGATCCGCGGTACCTATGGCACTACCCGGGCGGGCGCGATCGTGCGGATGATCCTGCTGAGCGCCTTCGCCTGGATCGCGATCGCGCTGTTCGCGGGGATCATCGCGATGCTGGTGTCCTGAACAATCAGCGGCAGGGGTAGTCGCGGATCAGCACGGCACGCCATGCCTGCCGCAGGGTCGAGGCCTTGCGCTGGGCTTGCGGCAGGCGGCCGATCTTCTCCACCACCATGTCCGGGGACATGCCCTTCTTGCGGGCGGCATCGGGGACGCAATAGATCGGCCTGCCGCGGGCGGTCGCAGCCTCGTTCTCCGCCTTCACAAGGGTCGCCGCGTCCTTCATCTGGGCCACCATGGGCTTGGCGCGCTTGTCGAACATCGCGGCCATGCCCTTGCCCATCAGTTCGCGGGCGTTGGTGTAGAATACGTCGGCGTTGATTTCGGACGGTGCGGCATGGGCGGTGGTGCCCACGGCCAGAGCCATTGCAACGGCCATCGCCGAAGCGACCGGTTTGAATGCGCGCACCGCGAAATCCTCCCGTTGGAACCGGACGGCATTTCGCCGCCCGGTCCTGAACGGAAGCTGTCAGCCGGCCTGCGGAGCCTCGCCGCCGAAGCGGCGCCCGGCCTTGGGGATCGCCGAACCGCGCACGGGGCGCGCCAGCGGCTTGCTCGGCTCGTCGGGACGATCGATCTTGCCGCTGTCGAGCAGTTCCCTGATCTCGTCGCCGGTCAGCGTCTCGTATTCGAGCATGGCTTGGGCGAGCAGGTGGAGCTTGTCCTCCTGGTCCTTCAGGATGTCGGTCGCCCGCTTGTGCGCGCCTTCGACGAGGTCCTTGATCTCGGAATCGATCAGCTTGTTCGTCTCGGCCGAACCCATCGTGCGCGCGGTCTGGCCCATGCCGAGATAGCCTTCCTGGCTTTCCTCGTACTGCAGCGGGCCCAGCTTCTCGCTCATGCCCCACTTGGTGACCATGTTGCGGGCGAGCTTGGTCGCGTACTGGATGTCGGAACTGGCGCCGCTCGACACCTTGTCGTGACCGAAGATGATTTCCTCCGCCACGCGGCCGCCCATGCTGACCGCGAGATCGGCATGCATCTTGTCGCGGTGATACGAGTAGTTGTCGCGTTCGGGCAGGCGCATGACCATGCCCAGCGCACGGCCGCGCGGGATGATCGTGGCCTTGTGGATGGGGTCCGACGCCGGCTCGTTCAGCGACACAAGCGCGTGGCCGGCTTCGTGATAGGCGGTCATCTTCTTCTCGTCGTCGGTCATGACCATGGATCGGCGCTCGCTGCCCATCATGACCTTGTCCTTGGCGTCCTCGAACTCCTGCATCGCGACGAGGCGCTTGTTGCGCCGCGCCGCGAGCAGCGCCGCCTCGTTGACGAGATTGGCGAGGTCCGCACCCGAGAACCCCGGCGTACCACGCGCGATGGTGCGGCTGTTGACGTCGGGCGCCAGCGGGACCTTCTTCATGTGGACCGACAGGATCTGCTCACGCCCGTCGATGTCGGGCACCGGCACCACGACCTGGCGGTCGAAGCGGCCCGGGCGCAGCAGCGCGGGGTCGAGCACGTCGGGGCGGTTGGTCGCCGCGATGATGATGATGCCTTCGTTCGCCTCGAAGCCGTCCATCTCGACGAGGAGCTGGTTCAGCGTCTGCTCGCGTTCGTCGTTCGAATTGCCGAGGCCGTGACCGCGGTGGCGGCCGACCGCGTCGATCTCGTCGATGAAGACGATGCACGGCGCGTTCTTCTTGGCCTGCTCGAACATGTCGCGCACGCGGCTGGCGCCGACGCCGACGAACATCTCGACGAAATCGGAGCCGGAGATGGTGAAGAACGGCACGCCCGCTTCGCCCGCGATGGCGCGGGCCAGCAGCGTCTTGCCGGTGCCGGGGCTGCCGACGAGCAGCGCGCCCTTGGGGATCTGGCCGCCGAGCTTGGAGAAGCGCGACGGGTCCTTGAGGAATTCGACGATCTCCTCCAGCTCCTCGCGCGCTTCGTCGATGCCGGCGACGTCGGCAAAGGTCACGCGGCCCTGCTTTTCGGTCAGCATCTTGGCCTTCGACTTGCCGAAGCCCATCGCGCCGCCCGCGCCGCCACCCTTCTGCATCTGGCGCAGCGCGAAGAACGCGATGCCGAGGATGAGGATGAACGGCAGCGACTGGATCAGGAGGTAGAGGAGGACGTTGGGCTGGTCCTGTTCCTTGCCGCTGTACGACACGCCCTTCTCGTCGAGAAGCTGCGGCAGCTGGCCGTCGCCGGGGATCGGCACGGTCGAGAACGTATCGCCGTTCTTCATCGTGCCGGTAATCCGGTCCGGCGCGATCGCCACGCTCTTGACGGTACCGGCCTCGACGCGGGTCTTGAACTCCGAGTAGCCGATCGCCGAGCCCGGCGCACTGGCCGCCTGGCCGAACATCGAGACCACCAGAAGCAGGGCGAGGAATATCCCGCCCCACACCATCAGGCTCTTCATCCAGGGATTGCCCCCGGGGCCCTGCGGCTCCTTGTCTTCGCTCATGCCGGTTCGCCGTCCTTTCGTGTGCCTGAGGAATGTAGGCACCGGGGGGTGAATGGCAAGATAACGGGGCGGGCGAATGGGCGTGCGGAACGAGAAATCGGCCTAGCCGCCCGTTTGCACCGTGTAACGCCGACGCAGCGCCTCGTACGCGGCATCGGCGCGGGTCGCCGCGGTGGCCGCCCGCCAGTCGGCCTCCACCCGGTCGCGCACGGTCTCGAACGCCGGGATGGTGCCGGGCTCGCGGCTTCGCAGGCGCACGAGATGCCAGCCGAGCGTACTTTCGACCGGGCCTTGCCATGCCCGGCCGAGACGCAGGCCCTCGATTGCGATCGCAAAATCCTCGCCCATCTCGCGAGCGACGGCGGGGCGGCCGGCGTCCGCGAAAGCCGCCGGCAACCGCGAGGGGTCGCCGACACGCGCCCAGTCGGCACCGCCCTCGATCAAGGCGCGGCCCACGACGGCGCGGGGGCGGGTCTCGAAGAACACCTGGTCGAACCCGAGCCGCAAGTCTTGCGCGAACCGGTCCGGATGATCGCGCAGCCAGCGGCGCAGCGTCGCCTGGTCGGGCGGATCGTCGTCGCTGGCGTCCGCCGCCGCGCCTTCCATCAATCGTGCGAGCCGCTTGCGCACGACAGGATCGCCGCGACCCAACCCGCGCCGCAGCGCTTCGCGATAGAATACTTCCTCGCGCACCCGGTCTTCAATGGCGGCGCCGAGTTCGGCCTGCGTCGGCGGCCCCCCCTGGACCTCGGCCAGATTCGCGGCGATCTGCGCGCGGTCGGCCGGGGTCAGCACGATCGTGCGCCCCGGCGGCGGATCGGCAGCCGCAGGCTCCATGACGAGATATGCCACGGCGAACCCGATTCCCGCCCCCAGCACCAGCGCGGCAAGCAGCGCCCGCAGCCGATTGCCGCTTCCGGGTAATGCGTGGTCGGTCGACGGCGTGTGCACGATCCGAATATAGCGGGTTCCGGGCGCTGCCGCACCCTCAGCCCCGCGCAACAATGAATTTTCAATAGGCGGAACTTATGGGTTCCCACGAAGGTTATGCCATATCGGGGGCGAGCGGGATCATTGCGCGCGCCCTCCGAACGACGAGAAAACAGGTCGCGCGGTGGTGGCGCTTCCGGCAGTGGAAGAAGCGTAAAGGCGTGCAGGACCCACAATCGATCAGGCAGGTGTTGCGCGGGGCAACCGCAGACGATCACGCTCAGCTCGATACGGGCATGGCCGTTCTCGACCTGGCCCAGCCCCGATACTACGCGCGCTTCCTTCAGGTCCAGTACGCCGCGCGCTTGCCGATCGAGGCCTGGGTAGGGACAGCCGTTTCCGCCGCCTTGCGCCCGCCGGTCCAGACCCCTCTCATCGCAGCCGATCTCGCTGCCATCGGTCATAGCCCGCCGCGCTCCGCCCCCGCATTCAGCGCGCCCGCCGCGGGAGCGATCGGCGTCGCGTGGGCGCTGGCGGGCTCTTCTCTCGGCAACGGTGCCATGCTGGCCGACCTGCGCAAGCGCGATGCGAGCGTACCGGTTGCATTCCTGTCCGACGATGCCATGCCCGCGTTCTTCGCCCGCTTGCGCCCCCGTTTGCAGGACCCGTTCGCCGATACCGATACGCGCGATGCCGCAATCGCCGCCGCGCGCGCCGTCTTCTCGACGTTCGCCGCCGTGCTGGCCAACACACCCATGAAAAGAGCCGCATGACCCCCCAAGCCGAAGTCGACCTCACCAACTGCGACCGCGAGCCCATCCACCTGCTCGGCGGCATCCAGCCTTTCGGCGCGCTGGTGGCGGTCAACGGCGACTGGATCGTCTCGCATCACTCCGCGAACTTCGACGAGATGCTGGGCGCCGGCAGTGCGATCTCGACCGGGGTGCAACTCGCGCAAATCCTGTCGTCCGAGGCGCTAGGGCGTCTGCGGACCGCGCTCGCCCGTCTGCGCGGCACCGACCCGGTCGAACGGATTTTCGGCATGCCGATGACCGGCGGGGGGCCGCTGTTCGACGTCGCGCTGCACGTGTCGGGCTCCAACACCGTCATCGAGTTCGAGCCGCACGACGCGGTCGGTTTCACCAGCCATGTCGGCACCCTGCGCGCGATCATGACCGATCTGGAGGACCGCAGCGAGGTTCAGGGTCTGGTCGACGAGGCGGCTCGGCACATGCAGCGCCTGCTCGGGTTCGACCGGGTGATGGTCTACAAGTTCCACGAGGACCTGTCGGGCGAAGTCATCGCGGAAGCGCGCGAATCCCACCTCGAGGCGTTCCACGGGCTGCGTTATCCCAAAACGGACATCCCGGCGCAGGCCCGCGCGCTCTACATCCGCAACCCGTTCCGCATCATCAGCGACGTCAACTGCGAGCCGGTTCCGCTCATACCGCAGCTCAGCATCGAGGGACGGCCGCTCGACCTGTCGCTGTCCACCCTGCGCGCGGTTTCGCCGATCCACCTCGAGTACCTGCGCAACATGGGCGTCGAGGCGTCGCTGTCGATCTCGATCATCGTCCGCGGCAAGCTGTGGGGCCTGTTCGCCTGCCACCACTACAGCCCCCGCACCCTGCCCTATTCGCTGCGCACGGTCGCCGAACTGTTCAGTCAGCTCTTCTCGCTGCTCCTCGATCGAGTGCTGACCGATATCGGTAGCCAGCTTTCGGCCAAGGGGCGCGAGCTTCACGACAGGCTGATGGCCCGGCTCGCGGGCGGGGTGTCGCTCGTCGAAAGCCTGCCTACGCTCGATGGGGTGATCGGCGAGGTGATCCCGCACGACGGTTCGAGCGCCTACATCGACGGCATCTACCGCACCCGGGGCGCAGCGCCGAGCGAGGAACAGTTCAAGGCGTTGATCCCGGCGTTGAATTCGGGTTCGACCAGCCGGACGTTCGCATCGAACGAACTGGCGTCGCGCATTCCCGCCGCGCAGAATTTCTCCCACAAGGTCGTGGGCGCCATGGTCATTCCCGTCAGCCGCCGCCCGCGCGATTATTTCGTTCTGTGGCGCAAGGAACTGCAGAAGTCGGTGATCTGGGCCGGCAATCCCGAAAAGCCGGTCGAGTACGGCCCCAACGGGGCGCGGCTCACCCCGCGCAAGAGCTTCGAGGCGTGGCAGCAGTCGGTCACCGGACAGAGCGCCGAATGGACGACGGAGGAATGCCAGATCGCCGAGTCGCTGCGGGTCACCTTGCTCGAGGTGATCCTGCGCCTGACGGACGAGGCCGTGCAGGCCCGGGCCCGCGCACAGGAACAGCAGGAACTGCTGATCGCGGAACTGAACCACCGGGTCCGCAACATCCTCAACCTGATCCGCAGCCTCATCAGCCAGTCGCGGCACGAGGCGACCGACATCGCCAGCTTCAGCGAGCTGATCGGCGGGCGCATCTCCGCACTAGCGACCGCGCACGACCACATCACGCGGGATCACTGGACGCCTTCGTCGCTCGCCGAACTGATCGAGAGCGAGGCCCACGCCTATCTGGCGGGCAAGGAGGACCGGGTGACCATCGAAGGCGACGACGTCCTCGTCGCGCCAGAAGCCTACACGGTCCTGGCGCTCGTCCTTCACGAGATGATGACCAACTCGGTCAAGTACGGCGCGCTTTGCGACAGCAGCGGTTCGGTGACGCTCACGCTGTCGCAGGACGATCACAAGGACCTGTGTATCGAATGGCGCGAGCGGGGAGGCCCGCCGGTCCGAGCGCCCGAGCGGCGCGGTTTCGGCTCGACCATCATCGAGCGTTCGATTCCGTACGAGCTCAAGGGTGATGCCCAGATTCGCTACAAGCTGTCGGGCGTCGAAGCCGAATTCATGATTCCCGGGCGCTACGTCCAGCCGGGCAAACCGCGCACGGGCAAGACAGCGGAGGAATCGCGGGTGCCGCATACGATGGAACGGTCGGCCGGTTCGATCCCCGGCCATGTGCTGGTGGTCGAGGACAACATGATCATCGCCATGGATACCGAGGACAGCCTGCGCTCGCTGGGCGTAGGCACGGTAACGACCGCGGGCAGCGTGGCCTCGGCTTTGGAATCGATTTCCAAGGACCCGCCCGAGTTCGCGGTCCTCGACTACAACCTGGGCAACGAAAGTTCCGACGCGGTGGCGGCCAAGCTGAAGACCATCGGCGTGCCGTTCGTGCTGGCAACCGGGTACGGCGAACTGGCCGACAAGCTCGAGGAACACGGGGCGATGGGGCTTCTGAAAAAGCCCTATGGCAAGGCCGAGCTGAGCGAGCTGCTGGAAAAGATCGCCCGGGGCTGAGCGGGCGGGGAAGCTAGACCGGCTGGGCGATCAGCGCCCGGCCGCCCCGCGCGAACGCCACGTCATCCAGCGATGCGGCGAGCCCGCAGCCGCCGGCCACGATCTCTTCACCCGCCAGCGTCACCGGCGCATCGACGGGAATTACCAGGAGCGCCCGGTCGCCGTAACGCGCCTTCGCTTCGTCCGACGGCGCGCCGTCGAGCCAGTCGAGCCGGAAATGCGGCCCGTCGACGAGCGATACTTCGCCGGTATCGGGCACGTGCCGCCGCAGCCGCTCGGGCTGGGGATAGCCGTGCGCGATCGCCACGCCTTGGTCGAGATGCAACTCGCGCGGGCGACCGTAGTCGTAGAGGCGATAGGTGATGTCCGAGTTCTGCTGGACCTCGATCAGCGACAGCCCCGCCCCGATCGCATGGACCGTGCCGGCATCGAGGTAGATGAAGTCGCCCGGCTGCACGTCGTGCCATGCGAGCAGCTGCTCGATCGAACCGTCGAGCGCGGCGGCGCGCATCTCGTCCGGCGACACATCACGGGTGAAACCGACCGCGAGCTGCGCGCCGGGATCGGCGGTGAGGACGAGCCAGCACTCCTCCTTGCCGCGGCTGCCTTCGGGTGCCTGCGCGTCCGAAGGATGGAGCTGGACCGACAGCTTCTCGCTGGTGAAGAGATACTTGACGAGGAGTTCGGGCAGTTCGGGCGGCGGTTCGAACCAGATTTCCCCGATCCGCTGGCCCTCGGGCGCATTGAAGGGTGCAGGCAGCGTCTCGCGGCCCCAGACCTTCTCGACCGACTTCGTCTCGAGTGCGCGGGAGACTGTCACTGGTTCGCCGCTCCCGAAAGCTTGCCGACCCGCTGCGCGCCGGCTGCGGTCGTGACAAGCACCTCGTCGCCGTCGACGACGACGATGACGTCTTCCAGTCCGATCACCGAGACTCGCGGCCCGTCGGTCTCGACGAGGACGTTGCGGCAGTCGACCAGTTCGGCATTTCCGATCGTGCGGTTGCCCGCCTCGTCGCCCGGACGCGCATCGCGCAGGGCATCCCACCCGCCGATGTCGGACCAGCCCATGTCGGCGGGGACGACCGCGGCGCGGCGGGTGTTTTCCATCACCGCGTAATCGACCGACTCGCCTTCGATCGCGGCGAACGGTTCGGGCGCGGGGTGGAAGGTCTGCCCGTCGTAACGGCCGCCAGCGACCGCCTGCCGCACGGCTTCGGCCATGTCGGGCCGGTGCGCGGCGAGTTCGTCCATGAACGCGCCCGCACGGAAGGCGAAGATGCCGCCGTTCCAGGCGTGCCCGCCCTCGGCCAGAAACCGCTCGGCGGTCTCGAGGTCGGGTTTCTCGACGAAGCGGTCGACCCGGTTGCCGCCTTCGATCGGTTCGCCCGTCCGGATGTAGCCGTAGCCCGTTTCCGGGCGCACCGCAGCGATGCCGAAGGCGACCATCCAGTCGTCGGCGGCGAGTTTCGCGGCCGCCTTTGCGGCGGCAACGAAGGCATCGGGCTCGGCGATGTGGTGGTCGCTCGGGCAGACGAGCATGATTGCGTCCGTCGGCAGCAGCGCGGCGGCAAGACCGATGGCCGGCGCGGTGTTCTTGGCAGCCGGCTCGACGATCACGGTGGGGGTGTCGCCCGCCTGTTCGGCGATGTGGCATACGTGCGCGGAGCCCGCGACAATGACCGCATTGGTAAAGGTCCCGTCGTCGATGCACCGGTCGAGCGTGGCCTCGAACATCGTGCGTTCTCCGACCAGCGGCAGGAAGGGCTTGGGCTTGGGCTTGCGGCTGCGCGGCCAGAGGCGGGTGCCGCTGCCGCCGCACAAGATGACGGGGGTGATCCGGGGAGGGCTCATCGCACCCATAACGCGCCGATCACACCATCAGTTTCATCAGTTCGTCGACCTTGACAGTCGCGAAGCCGACCGAGCTGTCGGAAATACCGTAGGGCACCAAGAGGCTCTCGCCCACGTGCAGCACGCCGCAGGTGTAGACCACGTTGGGCACGTAGCCCGACCGGTCGGCATCCTCCGCGGTCAGGACCGGCTGCATCGTGCGTCCGATGACCTTCGAGGGATCGTCGAGGTCGAGGAGCGCGCAGCCCAGCGCGTACTTGCGCATCGCGCCCACGCCATGGGTGAACAGCAGCCAGCCGTGCTCGGTCTTGATCGGACTGCCGCAGTTGCCGATCTGGATGAATTCCCACGGATACCGGGGGCCCATCAAAAAGGTCCCCTCGTCGTCCCAGCGGTCGATCCGCCGGCTGCGCAGGAGATACAGGTTCTTGCCGTCCTGCCGCCCGACCATGACGTAGTCGTCGCCGATCTTTTCGGGGAACAGCGCCATGCCCTTGTTCCGCCCCGCGCGGCCGTCGACCGGCTCGAGCAGGAAGCGGCGGAAGTCGGTGGTGCGCAGGAGTTCGGACCGGATCGTGCTGCCCGAATAGGCGGTGTAGGTGCCGATCCATTCGTAGTCGCCGCCGCCGTGGTCGAAGCGGACCATGCGCAGGTCCTCGAGGCCGTTGCGCTGCTGTTCGGTGATCGGGAAGATCACGGTGTTCGACAGGCTGCTCTCGCGATGGCGATGGACGGTGACCGCGCTGTCGGCGTCCGACAGGCTGGCATCGTCGAGTTCGACCGAGGTGGCGAACGCGCTCTGCGGCCAGAGTTCGAAACGGCCGTCGTGCCAGGCGATGCCTTCGCGAAAGGCGATCGAGGAGATGTGCCCCTCCCCCACCGCGCGCAGGCTCATGACGAAGCGGCACGCCCCGCCCTCGCACCCGCTCTGGTCGGGGTGCGGCACGATGGACGGGTTCATCAGCGCGGCGGCCGAGTAGGTGTACTCGTGGCAGAAGTACGCCCCGATCAGCTTTCGGCGCGTTTCGGAAAACTGCATCCGGTCGAGGGGGAGCGAATGTTCCACTTCCTTCCACCGTTCGCGGAACATGTCCTCCGTCTGCCAGTGACGCTCGGCAAAGTCGGCGAGGATCTTGCCGTATTCGGCGCGCACCCGTTCTTCCGGCAAGGCTGCGATATCCTCGACCAGTTTCATTGCACGGCTGCTCTCGGCATTCTTCGCCTGCCAGCCGAGGTGGAACGGCCGCAGGACTACGCGCGAGGGATCGGCGTGAAGCCGGGTATCAAGGATGTGCAAGGGGCCGGCCGGCTTCCTGTCGGTCGTGTTCAATCTTGCCCCCTGGCGAATCGTCGTCGGTCGCGGTGTGCCCGAGCGCTAGCATGGAGTAATGCGATAAATGAAACGCGAGGATCGATTCTGCCCCGGTATTCCGGTTGAGACCGCGCGGATTGATGCCGTCGCGGCAGCGGCCGGTGGCAAGGTCGGCGAGCACGACGCCGCGGTCGTTGCCGCCGAAGAACCATTTCCAAGCAGCGCGGGCGTGGACCGCCCAGTGCGCGTCGCCGGTCGCGGCGTAGGCCGAAGCCGCCGCGTCGATAGCGGCCTGCGCCTCCAGCGGCTGCTGGTCAAACGGCAGGGCCTCGAATTCGATGCCGAAGCTTTCCGATCCGATAGGTCGGAAATGGCCGCTCGTGGCAGTCTGGCGGTCGGCGATCCAGTCGAGCGTCTCGAGCCCGGTCGCGAGGTAATCCTCGCGCCCCAGCGTCCGTCCGGCCTCGATCAGCGCCTGCGGCAGGCGGGGATTGTCGTAGCCGAGCACGGTTTCGAACCAGCTCCAGTCGGGCCGGCGGGCGCCGCCGAGCAATCGTTCGAGCAGATCGGTACCGCGCGCCAGCAGGGCGAGCGAGATGTCGTGCCCGGGTTTGGCCGCAACCATCGCACTCGCGCCGAGCATGGCGAAGGCGACCGCGCGCGGGCTCTCCATCTCCGGCCGGGCGAGCAACGCTTGGTCGTAAAGCTCCATCGCCCAGTCGCGGATGCCGTCGTCGGTCGTATCCTGTGCGGTGCGCCCCAGCGCCCAGAGTGCGCGGCCGTTGGAATCCTCCGACCCCTCGTCCTCGCACCACGACCGGTCGTAGTTCATGAAATTGCGAAACAGCCCGCGGTCGGGGTTCCACGCGTGCTGGATGAAGGCGGCATACGCCGTCGTCCGGACCGCCCGTTCTTCCGGCGTGACACCCGCGGCGAGGTTCATCAGCATCAACGCACGGGCGTTGTCGTCGAGACAGTATCCGTGGTTGCGGTCGGGCACCACGCCCTTGCTGTGCTGGAGCATGCCCGTGGCGTCGCTCATCGCGAACAGCGCTGCCAGGCTCGGCGCGGTCCGGCGGGCCGGTTCGCGCGGGGCTTCGGACACCGCACTTTCCACCAGCGCGGCGGCGGCAGCGGCGAAGCGCGGCCAGATCGTCTCGCGCCCCTTGGCGTAGGCGCGGCGTTGCATGGCCGCGAGTTCGCGCGGATGGTCCAGCAGCGAGTTCACCGCCTGCGCGATGGCCCCCGAACTGTTGGGATCGATGATATAGCCCACCCCGCCGGCGAGCAGCTCGCGCGCATGAACGTACGGGGTGGAGACGACCGCCTTGCCCAGCGCGACGGCATAGCTCAGCGTCCCGCTGGTGGATTGCTGCAAGCCGGGATAGGGCGTGATGTAGATGTCGCACGCTTCGAGCTGGTCGAGCAGTTCGTCGGTCTCGACGAAGCGGTCGTCCCATTCGATCGCGTCCGCCACGCCCAGCGCCTCGGCCCGCGCCTGCAGGCCTTCGCGGTAGCTTTCGCCGTGCTGGGCAACGAGATTGGGGTGAGTCGCGCCGACGATCCGGTAGAGCACGCCGGGATGATCGGCGAGGATCGCGGGCAGCGCCTCGATCGCGTGCTCCAGCCCCTTGCCGGGCCCGAGAAGCCCGAACGTGGTGAGCACGGTCCGCCCATCCAGCCCCATGCGCGCCTTGAATTCGTCCTGCCGCCCGAAGGGCCGGTCGGGCGCGCCGTGCTCGATCACTTCGACCGCTTCGGACGGCGCGTGATACCGCTCGATCAGGAGATCGCGGCTGCGGTGCGACATAACCATGATGCGCGAGGCGCGCTGGACGAGATGCTCGAGAATGCGGCGCTGGTTGACCGAAGGCTCGGTCAGTACGGTATGGCAGGTAACAATCAGCGGGGCGGCGAGGCGGTCGACGAACTCCATCGCCATTTCGCCGTCGGCGCCGCCGAAGATACCGTATTCATGCTGAAGCCAGACCGCGTCGACGCCGGCATCGTTGATCGCCTTTGCGGCGCGCGCGTAGTCGGCGGGGTCCGCTCGGTCGATCGTGCCCGCAACCCCTTCGTAGCCGAGGTCGTCACCAGCGTCGTCGAGCGCCCAGACGTCGACCGATACTTCGGGACGATACCGCGCGAGTTGTTCGACGAGGTCGGCGGTAAAGGTGGCGATCCCGCACTTCCGGGGGACGTAGTTCCCGACGACCGCAACACGGCGCTGCGCGCGCGGCGAACGAAACGGCACCAGCGGGGCTGCGTGCGATGCAGTCGGAAACACGTTGGAAGTCATGATCGGGAAGGCATCCTTTCCACCCAGGAGCCGAGCAACACTTCCCAACGATGCACGCGCGGATTCGGTTCCGCTGCAGCGCACAATATTTGTGAATCCGTGCGTGCTTCTGGCGCATCGGGTCACGGGTCGTCTCGAATATAGGGCGCCACTCGCTCGGTCAGCCGCCCCGGGGGGGGGTCAGAACCAGCGTTGTCGCCAGTAGAACGGCGCCGCGACGGGGTTGCCCGCAGCGTCGGTCGCGGGTCGGAACCGCAGGCGCTGAACCACAAGGCGGCAGGTGATCGCGTCGGCTTCCGCATCGGGGCTCGGGCGGAAGACGCTGCAATCCGATGCGCGGCCGTCGGTACCGACGGTCACCTTGACGACGACTTCGGTCCCGACGCGTGCCTGCCTGCCGCCGGGCGGGATCGGGTAATCGCGCGCGTTGTTGATCCTGCCGCCGATCCATTCGGGCTTCGTCGCGACGCCTCCGCCCTGCCCGCTGCCGCCGTTGCCACTTCCCGTGCCGGTCCCTGTCCCACCGGCTCCGGTGCCTGTGCCTTGGTCCCGCGCGCCGGAGGTGTCGGCGGCGCCGGTGGAGCTGGCCTTGGGCGCGGGCGGCGCCGGCTTGACGACGATGCGCGGTTCGGGCGCGACGACTTCGCGCGGCACGGCCTTCCTGCCCTCGTTGCCCTGTTCGCCCGCATCGGGTTCGGGCTCGGGCTCCGGCGGAGGCGGCGGTTCGAACTGCTTCGTCTCGACCGTGACGGTGATCGTCGACAGCACGCTGTCCTCGACCGAGGCGACCGCGTCCGGGGCGAACGCGCGGGCAAGGCCGTATATCGCTGCCAGGTGCAGCAGCACGATCGCGACGAGCGTGAGCGGCCGCGGGCGCCGCGAGGCGTTGGCGAAGGACGTTTCGGCAGCCATCTTCGCCAGCAACAATGACCCGGACCGGCTCCGCGTTCCAGCCCCCCGAACGCGAAGCGGCGGCGCCCCAGCAAAGGAACGCCGCCGCCGCTTGCTCGTGACCCGCGCCGGGTAGCGGCGCGAGGGTTAAGCCTTAGTAGCCGAACATCAGCGAGATGCTCGCCGCGCGCGGCGGGAGGATCTGCACGAACGGGGTCGTGTAGCGATCGCCCGAACCGCCGAAGCCGCCCGGCGCCAGCGTGTCGAACAGGTTCGTCACGTTGAGCTGGACCGCGACGTCGCCGCCCAGCGGCGATTCCGCGATCTTGTAGCGGATGTCGAAGTCGACCGTGGTGTAGGCCTTCGTCTGCGCGGTGTACGTCTGACGATATGCGCCGCTGACAAGGCTGAAGATCGGCAGGTTCTCGTCGTTGACGTAACGCTTGCCGGTGTACTTCACCTGCGCACCGATGCTGAGATCACCGAGTTCGACTTGGCCGCGGCCGCCGAAGGTGACCTTCGGGCTACCCGCTTCCTGCTTGCCGGCCGTCTGGACGACGAACGACTGGCCCGCCGCGGTGCAGCCGTACTGGCCGTTGCCCGCCTGGGTCGCCGAGCAGACGCCGCCCGTCTGGTCGTTCTTGATGTCCGACGTCTGCCACGAACCGAACACGTAAAGCAGCGTGTTGCGGGTGGGCTGGTAGGACACCGAGCCGTCCACGCCGTACTTGTCGACCGCGCCGATGTTGCGCGTGATGATCTGGTCAAGGATCGGATCGTACGCGTTCTTCAGGCGGTTCTTGTACTTGGTGTACCAGCCGGCGACCTGCGCCTGGACATTGCCGGTCTTGTAACGGAACGACAGATCGAAGCTGTCCGTCGTCTCAGGCTCGGGCTGCACGCCCGGCGCGGTCGCCGGGAAGTAGATCGAGTTGTACAGCGGATCGGTGCCGGGGACCGACAGGCCCTTGGCGTAGTTGAACGCGATCGACGGCGCACCCAAGTCGTAGACGAAACCGACGTTCGGCAGGATGTCGTCGTACTTGTAGATGCGCTGCTGCGGAAGCGCCGCGCCCGAGGGGCGGTTGGCGGTCGTGTTGTAGCTGTACGGGTTGGCCGCCTGGTAGGCCGCCGCCGCCGGGCCGTAGGCGCAGTCGACGAAGCCCTGGTTGGCGTTGCCCGAGGTGCTGAAGCAGTTCTGCGTCAGGTCGCGCTTGAAGAACGGCGCACGCAGGCCGAGCACGGCCAGGAAGTTGCCGAAGCGGCCGCGATACTCGCCCGAAACCTGGTCGAGGGTCGCGTACGACTGGCGGTCGCGCTTCTGCAGGACGTTCCCGTTGGCGTCCACGATCGGGTCGTTGACCGGGAAGACGTCGAACGGCTCGCCGTTGGGCTTCAGGAAACCGGCCTCGCCCGTCTGGCGGTGGTTGGCGCGATCGTGCGTGTAGCTCAGGCGGACCGACTGGTCGGGCGTAAACTCGTACGCGAGGTTGCCGATGACGACATAGCGGCGCGTACGGGTCTGGCTCGGGGTGGTGACCGTGACGGTGTCGAGACGGTCGCCGTCGCCGTTGAGATCCACACCGGCATAGGGCGAACCGCCGAAGTAGCCGACCTGGCAGTTGATCTGGCCGGTGGTGGCCGGGTTGGTCGCGCAGTTGGCACGGCCGCCGGCGCTGATCACGTCGTATCCGTATTCACGCGCCGTCGAGGTGCCGCCGCCGTTGGCCTTCACGTACTGGAAGCTCGGATCGATCGTCAGGACGAGACCGTCCATGATGGTGAATTTCGAAGCGCCGCGGATGTTGCCGGTGTTCGACGGATTGTAGCGGCGATCGAATTCGGTGCCGCACGAGTTGGCCGCATCGGCCACGCCGGCGCGCGGCGTCGTCGTCGTGCAGGGGAAGTTGATGTCGTAGAAACGCTCTTCCTTGGTCAGCGGGAAGCGCTGGCTGCTGCTCGGTCCGGCGGTGCGCGTCGGATCGTTGTTCAGCGGCTGGCTGCCGAAGAAGTTGTTGCGGTTCTCGTTGTAGTGACCGGCCACGGCGATGAAGTCGCCGTTTACGCCGACGTCCTGCCAAATGCGGGCGTTATACTGCTGCTTCTCGTTGACGCCGTAGTTGTTGAACGGGTTGTCGTAGCGCGTGTAGCTGGCCGAAACGAACGCCTTGGTGCCGAAGCCGGTGAGATCGCCGGTGTCGACCATGGCGAAGCCGCGCATGTAGGGACGGCTGTACTTGCGGCCTTCGCCGAACACGTCACCATAGGTGATCGAGCTCGTGATCTTGAAGGTGTCTTCCGGCTCCTTCGTGCGGATGTTGATCGTGCCGCCGACGGCCGAAGCAGTCGGGCTGTCGACGTCGGTCGAGCCGAGGTTGACGTTCACCGAACCCAGCGTCTCGGGGTCCTGCTGCTGGTTGGTGTAAAGGGCGTAGTTGCCCGAATCGTTCAGCGGAATGCCGTCGACGGTCTGGGAGATGCGGTCCGACGAGAAGCCGCGGATGGTGAAATTACCACCCCCCGAACCCCAGGGATCGTTGTTCTGGAAGCTGACGCCAGGAACCAGGTTGACGATGTCGTTGACCGTCTGGCCGGGGCGCTGGCGACGGATGATCTCCTCACCGAGGACCTGCTTGGCCTTGGGCGTGTCGGGAATTTCGACGCCGGCGACGTCGGTCGCGCGGGTGCCGGTGACGACGATCGCATCGTCCTCGAAATCGACCGAACCGGTCGACTGGGCGAAAGCCGCGCCAGGGATCGCGAGGGCGATCAGCGCGCTGGAGCGGAGAAGAGCGATTTTCATGTGCGGATAGATCCCTGTCCGAAAAAAGCTGCCGGAAGATGGCAGGATGAGTCCCAAGACCAGCTGTGAAATCGGTGCGCCGCACCCGGGCGAGAATCGCCTCTCTCGCGGCGCCACCCCCTTAGCGCCCTTTTTGTGTCGGTGAAGTGACAGTTTCCGCGCGCGAAAGCGGGAGTTCAAATCGTGCAGAAACGCAGTTTCCGCTGCATTTTCCTTACGCTTGTACGCAAACGTCCTGCCGTCCGATTACCCGATAGGTTCCCGGCCGCGGCGAATTTGCCGGCGATGCGACATTTTCGCAACGTGTGTGGGAGCCGAGCGGCGAGCTTCAGGCCAGATTGATCTCGCGAAGGCGCTGCTGAAGGAACTCGTGGCTGCTGATCGGGGAGGGGTGATCGTCGGGCCGATCGGGATCGATGCAGCTGTCGAGCGTGACGATGTCGAAGTCGGGCCGGAAGTGCAGGAAGAACGGCATGGAATACCGGCTGCGATAGGCCGCCTCCCCGCGCGGATTAACGACCCGGTGCTGGGTCGATTTCAACCGGCTGTTCGTCAGCCGGTCGAGCATGTCGCCGATGTTGACCACCAGCGCGCCGTCAGGGGTGTCGACCGCCTTCCACTCGCCGTCGGCGGTGAGGAGCTCGAGGCCCGCTTCCTCGGCCCCCAGCAGCAAGGTGATGGTGTTGATGTCGCCGTGCGCGGCGGCGCGGATCGCGCCTTCGGCCCGCGGCCCGTCGAGCGGCGGGTAATGCAGCAGGCGCATGACCGAGTTGCCGTCCTCGACCGTGGCGGCGAACCAGTCCTGCGGCAGGCCCAGATGGAGCGCGATCGCTTCCAGCACGCGGCCGCCGGCCGTCTCGAATGCAGCGTAGAGTTCGGAGAACGTCTCGCGGAAACCCTCGACCTCGTCCGGCCAGACGTTGTCGGCCATGTACTCGCTCAGCGGATGCCCGGCGGGCAGCTCGCGCCCGACGTGCCAGAATTCCTTGAGGTCGTGAACTTCGGCGTCCTTCGCCCGCTCGACGCCGAACGGGGTGTACCCGCGCGCACCGCCGCCGCCTTCGATCTTGTAGCCCTTCTTGACCTCATCGGGCAGCGCGAAGAATTCCTTCGACAGCGCTTCGGCCCGCGCGATGAGGTCCTGCGGGATGCCGTGGTCGCGGATGACCGCGAAGCCGTATTCGCGGAAGCTGCGGCCGAGTTCATCGGCGACTTCCTCCAGCGGGCGGGCGATCGATACGGAGGCGATTTCGGACATCGGTGAGAGCTCAGTAAGGGAGGAACAGACCGGCCAGCGCGGCCGACATGAGGTTGGCGAGACTGCCGGCGGCGAGCGCCTTCAAGCCCAGTTTGGCGATTACCGGGCGCTGGTTGGGCGCAAGACCGCCGGTCACCGCCATCTGGATCGCGATTGACGAGAAGTTGGCGAAACCGCACAGGGCGAAGGTCACGATCGCGCGGCTGCGGTCGGTCAGCACGCCGGCGCCGATCTGGCCGAGATCGATGAAGGCGACGAATTCGTTGAGCACGACCTTGGTGCCGAAAAGACCGCCGGCGATGGGCGCCTGGTCCCACGGCACGCCGATAAGGAACATGACCGGAGCGAACAGCGCTCCGAGCGCGGCCTGGAAGCTCCAGTTCTCGTACCCGAACAATCCGCCGAACCAGCCGAGGATTCCGTTCGCCAGCGCCACCAGCGCGACGAAGGCCAGCACCATCGCGCCGACCGCGACCGCCAGCTTGACGCCGGTCTGCGCGCCTTGCGCGGCGGCCTCGATCACGTTGGCGGGCTTGGTCCCGTCCTCGAAGCTGTCGGCCATCTCGACCTCGTGCGCCTTGCCCCGCTCGACCAGAGCGGCGGGCCCTTCGGCGCTGATGCGCGTTTCGGGCAGCACGATCTCGCCTTCGGCAGCGGGCGATGCATCGTCGGTGTCTGGCATGATGATCTTGGCCATCAGGATGCCGCCCGGCGCGCTCATGAACGCGGCGGCGAGGAGGAACGGCAGGTAGCGTTCGCCCAGAAGGCCCGCGTAAGCGGCCAGGATCGTGCCTGCGACGCCCGCCATGCCGACGACCATCAGGGTGAACAATCGGCTCGGCGACAGGTTGGCGAGGTAGGGCCGCACGACCAGCGGGCTTTCCGACTGGCCGACGAAGATGTTGGCCGCCGCGCCCAGCGCCTCGACCCGGCTGACGCCCGTCACCCAGCCGATCGCCCCGCCGACCCAGCGCACGACCCGCTGCATGATCCGCAGGTAGTAGAGAATCGACACCAGCGCGGCGAAGAAGACGATCACCGGCAGCGCGCCGAGCGCGAATGTATTGGCCAGCGGATTCTCGCGCCCGAACAGGAAGGCGGTGCCTTCGTTGGCGTAGCTCAGCAGCGCGGCGACACCGTTCGCCATGCCCTGGATGCCCGCGACGCCCCACGGGGTGCGCAGGACGATGAAGGCGATGAGCGCCTGCAGCGCGAAGGCGGATGCGGCGATCCTCAGCCGGATGCGGCGCTTGCCGCTCGACAGCGCGAAGGCGATGGCGAGGATCGCGACGATCCCGACGAGACTGGCGACGACTGGCGGCATGACCCGCGTCGCTAGCCCAAAGCGGTTTTGGAGGAAACCGGATTCGCGCCCGCTTCCCTTTTGCCGCGCGCGGTGCCAGATCGCCGGGCGATGACCGAAGCCCCCCACGCGCCCCTCTTGGGCGCAGAGCCCGCCGCGCCCGTCTTCCCGCGTGCGCTGTTCGTTTTCACGCTGCTGTACGGCGGCATGACCGTTCTTGCGGGCATCCTCGGCAACAAGCAGGTGGCGCTGGGCCCGCTGGCGGTCGAGGCGGGCATCTTCGCGTTCCTGATGCTCGTCGTGCTGTCGAGCTCGGTCGCACAGCTCTACGGCCGCAAGACCGCCGACCGGCTGGTGCTGTGGGGCTTCGTGCCGCTCGCGTTTTCAATTGTGCTCATCCCGATCGTCCTCGCGTTGCCCGCCTCGGTCGACATGCCGGCCGACCGGCAGGCCGCCTTCAGCCTTTTGCTCGGCTCCACCCCGCGCATCATGGCGGCGGGACCGGTCGCCTATGGCGTCTCGCTGCTGCTCAACGTCTGGATCTTCCAGGCCCTGCGCGGAAAAGGGGGCGAATCGGGCGGCTTCTTCATGCTCGTGCGCGGCGCCATCGCTTCGGCGTTGAGCCAGGTCGTCGACACGCTGATCTTCATCAGCCTCGCCTTTTACGGCGAGTTTCCGATCCGCGACCTCCTGCTCGGCCAGATGCTCGCCAAGGTCGTCCTGTCGATCGTGCTGGTCCCGCCGCTGATCGCGCTGGCGGTCGCGTTCGCCCGGCGGATGGATACGCGCCCCGCCTGATCCCGCCCGCGGGCGCACACGCTACCGAAGGAATTCCGATGAACGGCGCGCAAAGCCTGGTCGACACTCTGGTCACCCGCGGGGTGGACACCTGCTTCGCCAACCCCGGCACGTCCGAAATGCACTTCCTCGCCGCGCTGGGCGATCCCCGGATGCGCGGGGTGCTGTGCCTGTTCGAGGGCGTGTGCACGGGCGCGGCCGACGGGTACTACCGCATGGCCGACAAGCCCGCCGCCACGCTGCTCCACCTCGGACCCGGGCTGTCGAACGGGCTTGCCAACATCCACAACGCGCGCCGCGCCTCGTCCGGCATGGTCAACGTCGTCGGCGAACACGCGACCAAGCACCTGAAATACGATGCGCCGCTCACGAGCGACATCGAAGGGCTGGCGCGCCCGCTGTCGCACTGGGTCCGCCGCGGCGGCAGCGCGGCGACCATCGCCTGGGACACCGCCGCCGCCATCGCCGAAGCCGGCGCGCACCCCGGGCGCATCGCAACGCTGATCCTGCCGGGCGACACCGCGTGGCAGGGCGCGGGCGAGCCCGCCCTGCCCTCGCCCGCCCCGCCGGCGCGCAAGGCGCCCGACCCGGCCCGGATCGAGGAAGTCGCCAAGGTGCTACGCAGCGGCGAGCCGACGATGCTGATCCTCGCCAACAAGGCCTGCCGCACCGCGCCGCTCGAACTCGCGGGCAAGGTCGCGGCGGGTACCGGCTGCCGCCTCGCCAGCCAGTTCTTCACCAACCGCATCGAACGCGGTGCGGGCCGCGTACCGCTGGAGCGGATCCCCTATTCGGTCGCCCCCGCGCTCGCCTTTCTCAAGGGTACGAAGCACATCGTCACCCTGGAAACGAAGGAGCCGGTGGCGTTCTTCAGCTACCCCGGCCAGCCGAGCCTGCTGAAGGAACCGGGCACGCAGGTACACACCCTTTCGGAAGCCGACGAGGACAGCACGCTCGCACTCGAGATGCTGGTCGACGCGCTCGGCCTCGGCAGCGCGCAGACCGCCCACCAGCCGCCTGCCGATACTCCGGCACCGCAGGGCAAGCTCGATCCCGTATCGATTGCCCACGCGCTGTGCGCCGGCATCCCCGAGAACGCCATCGTCGTCGACGAGAGCCTGACGAGCGGTCGCGAATCGATGAGCTATACGCTCGGCGCGGCGCCGCACGACATGATCAACAACCTCGGCGGTTCGATCGGCTATTCCCCGCCCGTCGCGACCGGCGCGGCGATCGCGTGCCCCGACCGGCGGACCATCTGCCTCGTCGGCGACGGCAGCGCGATGTACACGATCCAGGCGCTGTGGACGCAGGCGCGCGAGCAACTGCCGGTGACCACCGTGGTCTTCGCCAACAACACCTACAACATCCTCAAGGCCGAATATTCGAACATGGGCGCGGGCGACCGCCCGTCGGCCGAAGCGCTGAACCTGATCGACATCGACCGGCCGACGATCGACTGGCTGGCGATGGGCAGGTCGATGGGCGTGCCCGGCGTCCAGGTCGATACCGCCGAAGGGCTGGCGAAGGCGCTGCTCAATGCGAACGGCGAGGCGGGACCGCGGCTGATCGAGGTCAAGCTGTACTGAAGGCTGGCCCATGCGCGGCGGGCCCTGTAGGGGCCGCGCCGCCATGATCTCCATCGACAACCTCACCGTGCGGCTGGGCGGCCGCGCCATCCTGCAGGATGCCTCCGCCACGATCCCGCCGGGCAGCCGGGTCGGCCTGATCGGCCGCAACGGTGCGGGCAAGTCCACGCTGATGAAGGCGCTGATCGGCCAGATCGAGCCCGACCAGGGCGGGATCGAGATGCCCCGTCGGGCCCGGGTGGGCTATATCGCACAGGAAGCGCCGAGCGGATCGATCACCCCGTTCGACGCGGTGCTGGCCGGCGACGCCGAACGCGCCAGCCTGCTGGAAGAGGCCGAGACCTGCACCGACATGGACCGGCTGGGCGACGTCCACGACCGGCTGCTCGCCATCGACGCCTATGCCGCCCCGTCGCGCGCGGCGATCATCCTCACCGGTCTCGGTTTCGACGAGGAGATGCAGGCGCAGCCGCTGGACACGTTCTCGGGCGGGTGGAAGATGCGCGTGGCGCTGGGCGCGCTGCTGCTGTCCAACCCCGATATCCTGCTGCTCGACGAACCGTCGAACCACCTCGACCTCGAGGCGACGCTGTGGCTGGAAAGCTTCCTCAAGGCCTATCAGGGCACGCTGGTCGTCATCAGCCACGAACGCGACCTGCTCAACAATGTCGTTACCGCGATCCTCCACCTGCAGGACGGCAAGCTGGCGCTCTATCCCGGCGGGTACGACGCGTTCGAGAAGCAGCGCGCCGAGCGGGCCGCGCAGCTTGCCGCCGCAAAGGCCGCGCAGGACGCCCAGCGCGCCCGCTTGGAGGATTACGTCGCGCGCAACAGCGCCCGCGCTTCCACCGCCAAGCAGGCACAGTCGCGCGCCAAGATGCTGGCCAAGATGCAGCCGATCGCCGCGCTGATCGAGGATCCTAGCCTGAGCTTCGACTTCCCCAGCCCCGACGAGATGCGCCCGCCGCTCATCACGCTCGACCTGGCGGCCGTGGGATACGGCGAGGAGCCGATCCTGAAGCGCCTCAACCTTCGGATCGACCCCGACGACCGGATCGCGCTGCTGGGCCGCAACGGCAACGGCAAGACCACGCTCGCCCGCCTGCTCGCGGCGCAGCTCGCGCCGATGGACGGCGCGATGCAGGCATCAGGCCGGATGCGGGTGGGCTATTTCACCCAGTACCAGGTCGAGGAACTGTCGACCGATGGCACCCCGCTCGACCACATGACCCGGGCGATGGAGGGCGCTTCGCCCGGCGCGGTGCGCGCACAGCTCGGCCGGTTCGGTTTTTCCGGGCATCGCGCGACCGCGAAGATCGGCACTCTGTCGGGCGGGGAGCGGGCGCGGCTGGCGCTGGCGCTCATCACCCGCGACGCGCCGCATCTCCTGATCCTCGACGAACCGACCAACCACCTCGACGTCGACGCGCGCGAGGCGCTGGTGCAGGCCCTCAACGATTTCGATGGGGCGGTCATTCTCATCAGCCACGACCGCCACATGGTGGAACTGACCGCCGACCGCCTGGTCCTCGTCGACGACGGTACCGCCCGCGAATACGCGGGCAGCATCGAGGACTACATCGATTTCGTGCTCGGCCGGAACCAGCCCCGCGGCGACGGAAAGAGCGGGGGCGGCGCGAAGGCGAAGAAGGACAGGCGCGGATCGGCGAAGGACCGCGAGGCCATCCGCCTCGCCCGCAGCACCGTCACGGCGAGCGAGAAGGCGATGACCCGCCTGCAGGACAAGCTGGCCGCGCTCGATGCCGCGCTCGCCGATCCTGCCGCCGCCGGCCGGCCGCCCGAGGACCTGCTGCGCGAACGCGCGCAGCTTGCCGGCGAACTCGAAGCGGCCGAGCAGGAATGGCTGGAAGCGCAGGAAAGTCTGGAACTGGCCGGAGCGGGCTGACGAGCGCTAGGCTACGGCGTTTCCATGCGGGCCCGGCAGAGCTAGGCTGGCCGCCGTTCAACGATACACCGAGACGCGCATGACCACCGCCGTTTTCCCGCCGGAGACGACGGCGCGGGGCGAATAACCGGCAGCCTCAGTCAGCCTGCCGGGGCCTCTGGATCGACCCCGAGCTGGTCGCCGCCCAGGGCCCGGTACACCGCGATCCGGTTGAGCAGGGTCGTGAGTTCGATCCGGACGAGCTGCTGGCGCGCGGCGAAGGCGTTGCGCTGGGCGATCAGGCTGTCGAGGAAGCTGTCCACCCCGTTGCGGTAGCGCGCATCGCTGAGCCGGACGCTCGTGGTCGCGGCGGCGGCGTTGTCGCGCGCGTCGCGCGCGCGCTCGCCCAGCGTGCCCTGGTCGGCCAGCGCGTCCGACACTTCGCGAAAGGCCGTCTGGATCGTCCCCTCGTACGAAGACAGCGCGGCGTCGCGCTGCGCCTCGGTCACTTCGACCCGCGCGCGGCGGCCGCCTGCGTCGAAGATCGAGTATCCGACGCCCGCGCCGGCCGACAGGCGGAACGCGCCGCCGGTGAAGAGGTCGGTCAGTGCGGTGCTGGCCAAGCCGAGAAGCCCGGTAAGCGACAGCGACGGGAACAGCGCCGCCCGCGCGACCGCGATGTCCGCACCGGCCGCGCGAAGACGGTATTCGGCTTCGATCACGTCCGGCCGGCGCAGGAGGACGGACGAATCGAGCCCGGCGGGCAGCGTTGCGAACGTCGGGCCGATTTCTTCGATGGAATTCGGCAGCAGTGCCGCGTCGAACTCGGTGCCGACGAGCAGGCGCAGAAGATTGCGGTCCTGCGCCAGCGCGGTCTTCTGTTCGCCGATCGCGATCTCGGCGCTGGCGAGAACCTGCTGCGCCTGCGCCAGATCGGTGCGCGGCGCGATACCGCCCTTCAGGCGCAGGTCCGTCAGCCGTACGCTTTCGCGCGCATTGGCCGCGGTCTGTTCGGCGATGGCGAGAAGATCCCGGTCGGCGGCATACGTCGCCCATGCGGACGCGATGTCGGCCACGATGCCGAGCCGAACGGTCCGCGCGAACGCCTCGGTCGCGAGCGCCCGTTCGCGGTCGGCCTCGGTCGCATTGGCGTAGCGGCCGAAGAGGTCGAGCTCGTAGCTCGAAACCCCGCCCTGCACGGAATAGGAGGTACGGGTGCCGCTGCCGTTGCCGCTGCCGGTATTCGTGCCGGAACCGGCCGTGCTTCCGCGCGAGACGTCGACCGAACCATTCACGCCCACCTGCGGGAACTGTGCCGAGCGCGTGACGCGAACCTGCGCCCGCGCGGCGGCGAGGTTGGCCGCCGCCACCCGCAGGTCGCGGTTCTCGATCAGCGCGGTGGCGACGAGCTGCTGGAGCCGCGGATCGGTGAAGACCTGGGTATAGGACACGATCGGCAGCGCCGCTTCCGATTGCGCGAGATACGCGTCGCCGACCGGCCACGATAGGGGGACCGGCGGCGGGGGCGGACCGGCGACCGGCGGCGCAACAGAGCACGCGGCGAGCGACAGCGCGGCGGTGCCGGATATCAGGACCCGGGCGATCATGCGGGCGCCCCGTCGGGTTCGCCAGCGGGAGTTTCTTCGTCCCGCTTCATCCGGCCCTTCACCGCCGCGATCCCGTCGCGCACGCCGCGGCGCACCAGGACGAAGAAAAGCGGGATGTAGAAGATTGCGAGCAGGGTCGCCGCCAGCATGCCGCCGATCACCGCGGTGCCGATGGCGATGCGGCTGTTCGCGCCCGCCCCCGACGAAATCGCGAGCGGCAGGCACCCGAAGATGAAGGCGAAGCTCGTCATCAGGATCGGCCGCAAGCGGATGCGCGCCGCCTCCAGCGCGGCGTCGATGACGCGCGCCCCCTTGCGCTCCGCCTGTTCGGCGAACTCGATCATCAGAATGGCGTTCTTGGCGGCGAGGCCCATCGTCGTGAGCAGGCCGATTTGCAGGTAGACGTCGTTCTCCAGCCCCCGCAGCGTCGTCGCGGCGATCGCGCCGAGCAGGCCCACGGGGATCACCAGCAGCACGGCCACCGGGATCGACCAGCTTTCGTACAGCGCCGCCAGGCACAGGAACACGACGAGCAGCGACAGCGCATAGAGGAGGGGCGCCTGGCTCGAGGCGTTGCGCTCCTCGTACGACGATCCCGACCAGGCGACGCTGGTGCCCGGGAACTTCGCCGCCAGTTCGGCGATCGCGTTCATCGCATCGCCCGAACTCACCCCGGTTGCCGCCTGGCCGGAGAACGAGGCCGATGGCACGCCGTTGAAGCGCGAAGTGCTCGGCGGGGCGCTCGACCAGTCGAGCTGCGCGAAGGCGGTGAACGGCGTCATCTGGCCGTTGCTGCCGCGCACGAACCACTGGCCGAGGTCGCTCGGCTGCGAGCGGTATTCGGCATCGCCCTGGACATAGACCTGCTTCACCCGCCCCTTGTCGATGAAATCGTTGACGTACCGGCCGCCCCAGGCGGTCGCGATCGTCGAATTCACGGCATCCTGCGTGAGGCCATAGGCCGCCAGGCGCTGGGGATCGATGTCGACCTTCAGCGTCGCAAGGTCGGGCAAATCGCTGAGGCGAACCCCGGTAAGCCGGGGATCCTGGTTTGCGTCTTCCAGCAGTGCGTCACGGTATTCCTCGAACTTCTCGGACGGCAGGCTGCCGGTGTTGCGGAATTCCATCGAGAACCCGTTGGACGACGACAGCCCGCGCACGGCGCCCGGCACGTTCACGAACACGCGCGCATCGCGCAGGCCGCGAAACGCGGCGGTGGCGCGGTCGGCGATGGCCTGTGCGGTATTCTCCTCGCCCGGCCGTTCGTCCCAGTCGACGAGCTTCATGAAGGCGAGGCCCTGGTTCTGGCCGCCCGCCCCGCGCCCGCCGCCCGCAAGGACGAACAGGACGCTGATGTTGTCTCCCTCTTCTTCGAGAAAGTATTTCTGGATCGAATCCGCGACTTCCTGGCTGCGGACGATCGTCGCGCCCGGCGGCAGCTGGTACTGGACGAAAACGCCGCCCTGGTCCTCGTTGGGCAGGAAGCCGGTCGGCAGGCGGACGAACAGAACCGCCAGCAAACCGACGAGCGCGACATAGATGCCGAGGAACAGCCACTTGCGCTCGACGATCTGGCGCACCCGGTCGCGGTAGCCGTTCGACATCCGCTCGAAGCCCGAGTTGAACCGGTCGGTGCCGCGTTCGAACAGATGCTGCGCGCGGGGGAAGCGGCGCGCCAGCCAGCCGGGCGAGGCCCGCTCCTCGTCCTTGCGCTTCAGCAGATTGGCGGTGAGCGCCGGGCTGAGGATCAGCGCCACGAAGACCGACAGCACCATCGCCGAGACGATCGTGATCGAGAACTGCTTGTAGATGACGCCCGTCGATCCGCCGAAGAACGCCATCGGCAGGAACACCGCGGACAGCACCAGCGCGATGGCGATCAGTGCGACCTGGATCTCGTCCATCGACTGGATCGTCGCCTCTCGCGGCGTCATGCCCGGGTTCTCTTCCATCAACCTCTCGACGTTCTCGACCACCACGATCGCATCGTCGACGAGAAGGCCGATCGACAGCACCAGGCCGAACAGGGTCAGCGTGTTGATGGAAAAGCCTGCGATGGAGAACACCGCGAACGTGCCGAGCAGCACGACCGGCACCGCGATCGCCGGCACCAGCGTCGCGCGCCAGCTCTGGAGGAAGACGAACATCACGATCATCACGAGGACGATCGCTTCCAGCAGCGCCTTCTGCACTTCTTCCACCGACAGCTTGATGAAAGCCGTGGAATCGTTGGCGTATCCGACCACGAGCCCTTCGGGCAAGGTTGGTTTCAGCTGGTCCACCTGCTGCTTCACCGCTTCGGCCGTCGCCAGCGCGTCGGCGCCCGGCGAGAGCGAGATGGAGATGCCGGCGCCCGGATGGCCGTTGACCCGGCGCCGCGTGTCGTATCCTTGCGCGCCGAATTCGACACGGGCGACATCGCCTAGGCTGACGGTCGAACCGTCGGGGGCGGTCTTGAGCACGATGGCCCGGAACTGCTCGGGCGTCTGCAGCTTGGACATCGCGGTGACCGACGCGCTGAGCATCTGGTCGTCGGGCGCCGGAAGGCCGCCCACCTGGCCCGCGGCGACTTCGGTGTTCTGCGCCTGCACGGCAGAGATCACGTCGCTCGGCATCAGCCCTACCCCGGCAAGGCGATGGGGGTTGAGCCAGATGCGCATCGCCCGCGAAGAGCCATAGACGTTGACGTCGCCCACCCCGTCGACGCGCGACAGCGGATCCTGGATCGACGAGATGAGGTAATCGGATACGTCGTCGCTGGTGCGCGTATCGGTCGCGTCCCAGACGACGACGGTCAGCAACTGGTCGGGGTTCGATTTCGTGACGCGCACCCCTTGCGTCTGCACCGGCTGCGGCAGGCGTGAGATCGCCGCCTGCACCTTGTTCTGCACCTGGACCTGCGCAATGTCGGGGTCGGTCCCCTTGGCGAAGGTCGCGGTGATCGAGGCGGATCCTTGCGACGAGGATTGCGAGCTGAAGTACAGCAGACCGTCGAGCCCGCTGAGCTGCTGTTCGATGATCTGGGTGACGCTGTTCTCGACCGTTTCGGCCGACGCGCCGGGATAGCTGGCGCGGATGTTGACGTTCGTCGGCGCAATGTCGGGATACTGTTCGATCGGCAGCGTTACCAGCGCGCCGAGCCCGCCCAGCATCACGATAATGGCAAGGACCCAGGCAAAGATCGGGCGATCGATGAATATCCGCGACATCGGCGGATCAGCTCCCGCGGCCGTTCGGACCGGCGCCTTCGCCGCCGGGCGGCGGGGCCTGTAACTTCTGCGGCGCGGAGGCCGGCACGGGCTTGATGGCGGCGCCGGATTTGAGCTGGTTCAGGCCCTGCGTAATGATCTTCGCACCCGGCTGGAGGCCGGACGTCACGACCCAGTTGGTGCCCGAAGTCCGCTCCGCCTCGACGGCGCGGCGCACGGCCTTGCCGTCCTTGCCGACCAGGAAGACGTACCCCTTGCCGTTGAAATCGCGCTGCAGAGCGGACTGGGGGACGAGATAGGCGCCCTTCTCCACCGCCTGGTCGAGGATCGCGGTCACGAACATGCCGGGCAGCAGCAGGCCCTGCGGATTGGGGAAGCGGGCGCGCAGGGTCACGGTGCCGGTGTCCTGGCTGACGGTGACTTCGGAAAACTGCATCGTGCCGGTCGAACCGTACATGCTGCCGTCGTCGAGGCGGAGGCGAACCGTGGTGCTGCCGGCCGACGCGCCGTTGCCCGCCAGCTTCTGGCGCAGCGCGGTGAGATCGGCGGCCGATTGCTGCATGTCGACATAGACACTGTCGGTGCGCTGGATCACCGCCAGCGGATCCGGCTGGGTCGTCCCCACAAGCGCGCCTTCGGTCACCAGCGGCCGGCCGATCCGGCCCGAGATCGGCGCAGGCACGGTGGTGAAGCGCAAGTTGATGTTCGCGGTGTCGAGGCTCGCGCGCTGCTGCGCGACCGCTGCCCGGGCCGCGTTGGCGGCGGCGGCGGCATCGTCGTAGTCCTGCTTCGAGACCGCTTCCATGTCGGCAAGCGGCTTGTAGCGGGCGGCCTTGGCGCTCGCCGCGCGTGCATTCGCCTCCGCGCTGGCCACGTTAGCGCGCGCCTCAGCCGCGGCTGCGCGGTAGAGCGAGGAATCGATCTGGAACAGCGGCTGCCCGGCACGCACGTAGCCACCGGGCTGGAACAGGACCCGGCGCACCAGCCCGGTGATCTGCGGCCGGACCTCGCTCGTCTCCTGCGCAACGACGCGTCCTGCCAGCGTGCTCGGCAAGGCGACGTCGGTCGGCTGCACCACGACGAATCCGACGGTCGTGGGTCGTTCCTGGCGCCCTTCTTCCTCGCCGCCGGAACAGGCGGCGAGCAACAGCAACAGGGCAATGGCGGCGCCGCTGCGTCGCACGGAAGTAGGCATGATCGTATCCAATGGTTCGGGCGGGCTTTCGGGAAAGTCCCCATCAAGCGCAAGCGGCAACCCGGTTGGGACAGCTGGCTGTTACAATTTATTACGCGGCGACCGTAAGGCTCGCGACGAACCGCGACGACCGTGTGGCGGTAACGCCGGATCGGCCTTGCATCATCTCGGCAAAATTACCATACTGTCCAGTATGGAAAAGCTCGCAACCCGGGGTCGCCCGCGGGAGTTCTGTCCCGACGAGGCGCTCGCTTCCGCCCTCCAGGTATTCTGGACGAAGGGTTACGAGGGCGCGTCGCTGTCCGACCTGACCGATGCGATGGGCATTACCCGCCCCAGCCTCTACGCCGCGTTCGGCAACAAGGAGGCGCTGTTCCGCCAGGCTCTCGACCTCTACCAGCGCGACAAGACCGCCTATATCGGCGAGGCCATGCGCGAGCCGACCGCGCGCGCCGTGGCGCAGTACCTTCTGCACGGTGCTGTCGATACCGCGACCGGCGGCGAATGCCGGGGGTGCATGGGCGTAATCTCGACCGTCGCCTGCCAGAGCGTCGAGCCCTCGATCCGCGACGACGTGAACCAGCGTGCCGAAGCGGCGAAGGCGCTGATCGTCGAGCGGATGCAGCAAGCCATCGATGCCGGCGAATTCGTCGTCCCCACGCAAGCCGACGCCATAACCCGGTACCTCCTCGCGATCATGCAGGGCATTTCGGTCCAGGCGCAATCGGGCGCAACGCGGGCCGAACTCATGGGCGTGGCCGATGCCGCGCTGGCCGCATGGCCTTCGAAATAAGGCGCTTTTCGCTGCACTGCGAAAAAATATCGGTCGGTATATAAATAGCGCTTGACCTGAACGCCAGATTACATACTTAGCGGTACATATCGCGGTCGAGCCGGTTCATGCCGTCTCGCGTGGCGGGTGCTCGCGCCTTTCTTCCACACCGTGAACGCAATCACCCGGCCGCGGCGAGGCTCGCTTCCGGGACCGACGACGCACGCCTGCATGGCACGGGGATGGCATTCTCATGTTCGACACACCTTTCGACCGCTACGACGATCTGGCCGCAGCCGCCCGGATCGAGGAAGCGGACACCGACGATCATATCGACGGGTCGATCCCTCTTTCACCGGGTGAGGCGCAGGCAGCCGAAAGAGGCCGGCCTCGCCGGATTTGGCTGATTGCGCTGGTCCTCGCCGTGGCTGCCATCGGTTCTTGGTGGCTCTTGCGCGGCGGCACCCCCGCCCCCGCCGCGATGCCGGTCCCTGTCGTGACCGCCGCCACCCCACTCGAGAGGCAGGTGACCGAGTGGGACGAATTCGTCGGCCGGTTCAAGGCGACGAAATCGGTCGAGGTTCGCCCGCAGGTGTCGGGACAGATTTCCCGCGTACACTTCACCGACGGCCAGTACGTCCGCGCGGGGGCGCCGTTGTTCACCATCGACGGGCGCACCTACCGCGCCGCTCTGGCACAGGCGCAGGCGGACGTCGCCCGGGCATCGAGCGCGCTGTCTCTGTCGCAGGCAAACCTCGCCCGCGCGCAGCGACTGGTGTCGGAAGACGCTGTCGCCGCGACCGAGATCGACAGGCTGCGGGCGGAGGTGCGCAGCAACCAGGCCGCCCTGCAGGCCGCCCGCGCGGCGACCTCCGCCCGTTCGATCGACGTCGGTTTCACCACCGTTCGCGCGCCGATATCCGGCCGGATTTCCGATCGCCGCATCGATGCCGGCAACCTCGTGTCGGGCGGCGGGGGCGAAAGCGCCACGCTGCTGACCACCATCAACGCGGTCGATCCCGTCTATTTCGAGTTCGCCGGATCGGAAGCGCTCTATCTCAAGGCGCAGCGCGACGGCCTATTCAAGGGCACCGACGTCGAAATCCGCCTTGCCGACGAGCCCGACTATCGTTGGCGCGGCAAGCTCGACTTCACCGACAACGGCCTCGACGCGAACTCCGGCACGATCCGTGCCCGCGCAGTGGTCGCCAACCAGGGCGGCGTGCTGGCACCGGGCCTGTTCGGCCGGATGCGCCTCGCCACCGGCGGCACCCGCGCAGCGCTGCTCGTGCCCGATACCGCGATCACGACCGACCAGACCCGCAAGCAGGTCCTCGTCGTCGGCAGCGACGGTATCGTGGCCGCCCGGACGGTCGTGCTCGGGCCGCAGGTCGGCGGGTTACGGGTGATCGAGAAGGGGCTGAAGCCCACCGACCGTGTCGTGATCAAGGGCGTGCAGATGGCGATGCCGGGCCAGAAGGTCCGCGCCCAGCCGGGCCGGATCACCGCAGCCTCGGCGACCGCACCGACAGCACAGCCGGAGGCCGAACAGGTCTCGCGCGCGGCATTCGCCACGCTCGCCAACTAAAAATTCAAACTTTTCAGCGGCTCGTCACCGAACGACGCCCGGAGTCCGCCCGATGCGCATGTCCCGTTTCTTCATCGACCGCCCCATCTTCGCCGCCGTGATCGCCGTGCTGATCACGCTGGTGGGAGCGATCGCCTACTTCTTCCTGCCGGTCAGCCAGTATCCCGACATCGTTCCGCCGACGGTCACGGTGAATGCGGTCTATCCCGGCGCCTCGGCGGAAACGGTGGCCGACACCGTCGCCAACCCGATCGAGCAGGAGATCAACGGCGTCGACGGCATGCTGTACCAGTCGAGCGAATCGACCGGCGACGGGCGGATGACGATCACCGTCACCTTCAAGCCCGGCACCGATCTCGACGAGGCGCAGGTGCTCGTTCAGAACCGCGTCGCCATCGCCGAGGCACGCCTGCCCGAGGAAGTCCAGCGGCTCGGCATCGTCACGCGCAAGACGACGCCCGACTTCCTCATGGTGGTCAATCTCGTCTCGCCCGACGGGTCGCTCGACCGCGAATACATCTCGAACTATGCGCAGACCCGGATCAAGGATCGGCTTGCCCGGCTCGACGGCGTCGGCGACGTCCAGCTGTTCGGCCAGCGCGAGCTCGCGATGCGCGTCTGGATCGACCCCGGCCGCGCCGCCGCGCTCGGCCTGACCGGCAGCGACATCGTGCGCGCGCTGCGCTCGCAGAACGTGCAGGTCGCGGCCGGCACGCTGGGCCAGCAGCCGAGCCCCGACGCCGCCTTCCAGCTCAACGTCGAGACGCAAGGGCGCTTTACCGACCCGGCGCAGTTCGGCCAGGTCGTGATCCGCACCGACGATCAGGGCCGGCAAGTCCGGGTGAACGACGTCGCGCGGGTCGAGATCGGCGCGGCGGACTACGCCACGAGCGCCTACCTCAACGGCGACGATTCCGTGATCCTTCCGGTGTTCCAGAAGCCCGGCTCGAACGCGCTCGCCGCTGCCGAGGGCGTGAAAGCCACGATGGACGACCTTGCCGCATCGTTCCCGCACGATCTCGAATACCGCATCGTCTACAACCCCACCGAATTCATCGCGCAGTCGATCGACGCGGTGCTGCATACCCTGCTCGAGGCGATCGTGCTGGTCGTGCTCGTCATCATCGTCTTCCTGCAGAAGGCGCGCGCATCCATCATCCCGGTGCTGGCGATCCCGATCTCGCTGGTCGGCACGTTCGCGGTGCTGGCGATGGCGGGTTATTCGCTCAACAACCTGTCGCTGTTCGGGCTGGTGCTGGCCATCGGTATCGTGGTCGACGACGCGATTGTCGTGGTCGAGAACGTGGAGCGAAACCTCGAGGCGGGTTTCTCCCCGCTCGAAGCCGCGCGGCGATCGATGGACGAGGTAGGCGAGGCGTTGGTCGCCATCGTGCTGGTGCTGTGCGCGGTGTTCGTGCCCACGCTGTTCATGGACGGCCTGTCGGGCGAGTTCTACAAGCAGTTCGCGGTGACGATCTCTGCCGCGACGGTGATCTCGCTGATCGTGTCGCTCACGCTGTCGCCCGCGCTGTCGGCAATGCTGCTGAAGCCGCACGAGGACTTGCCCGCCGACGCGCCGCGCTGGCGTCACGCGATCGAGAACGCGGGCGCGAAATTCAATGCCGCGTTCGAGCGGTTCGCCGACTGGTACGCCAGATGGACCGCGCGCTTCGTCGCGATGCCCAGGCGGATGATGATGACCTACGCCGTTCTCATCGGCCTCACCGGGCTGACCCTGTCCGCCACCCCAACCGGTTTCGTGCCGCAGCAGGACCAGGGTTACTTCGTCAGCGTGATCCAGCTTCCGCCGGGTAGCGCCACCACACGCACCGACGCGGTGATGAAGCAGGTTGCCGACCGCGTCCTCAAGCTCGACGGGATCAAGGGCACGGTCATGCTGTCGGGCTTCGACGGGACCACCCAGACGCAATCGGCCAGTTCGGCGGCGGCCTACTGGGTGCTCGACGACTTCGAGAGTCGTCAGGCCAGGGGCCTCGACGTCGATACCCTCGTCGCCAAAGCGCAGAAGGCGACCGCCGATATCAACGAAGCGCGGCTGATGATCGTCAAACCGCCGGTGATCCAGGGGATCGGCTCGGCGGGCGGCTTCCGCATGATGCTGGAGAACACCTCTGGCAAGGGGTACCGCGAGATGCAGGACGTGGCCAATGCGGTGATCGCCAAGGCCAACACGCAGGAGGGGCTCGCCGGGGTCTATACCTTCTTCGACACCGGCACCCCGCGGGTCAAAGCGGACATCGACCGCGACAAGGCGCAGATGCTGGGGGTTGCGCCTTCGGACATCTTCGACACCCTGTCGGTCTACCTCGGCAGCGCGTTCGTGAACGACTTCAACCTGCTCGGCCGCACCTACCGCGTCACCGCGCAGGCTGACGCGCCCTATCGCAACGACGTGACCGATATCGCCGGTCTCTATGCCCGGTCCGACACCGGGGCGATGGTGCCGCTGGGCTCGCTGGCGACGTTCGAGGACACCACCGGCCCCTACCGCGTGTCGCGCTACAACCTGCAGCCCGCTGTCGCCATCGACGGCGATACTGCGCCCGGAAGCTCCACCGGCCAATCGCTGACGACGATGGAAAAGGTCGCGTCCGAAATCCTGCCGCAGGGCTACGCCACCGAATGGACCGGTATCGCCTACCAGCAAGCGACCACCGGCAACACTGCGGTCTACATTTTCGCCCTCGCGGTGCTGCTCGTCTTCCTGGTACTGGCGGCGCAGTACGAGAGCCTGATCATGCCGCTCGCGATCATCCTGATCGTGCCGATGTGTCTGCTGGCGGCGATGGTCGGCGTGAACCTCAGGGGAATGGACAACAACGTCCTGACGCAGATCGGCCTCATCGTGCTGATCGCGCTGTCGGCCAAGAACGCGATCCTGATCGTCGAATTCGCCCGGCAGGGGGAACGCGATCACGGCCTGTCACCCGTCGATGCCGCGATCGAAGCCGCACGCACCCGCCTGCGCCCGATCCTGATGACCAGTTTCGCCTTCATCCTCGGCTCCGTACCGCTGGTGATCGCGACCGGTGCAGGCGCCGAACTGCGGCAGGCGCTGGGTACCGCGGTGTGCTTCGGCATGCTCGGCGTAACCGGCTTCGGCCTCGTCTTCACCCCCACCTTCTACGTCGTCAGCCGCGCGCTCGGCGACCGGATCGCCGCCTGGCGCGGCCGTCCAGCCACCCGGGGCGACGCGCCCTCCCTGCCGGCCGAATGAGGATGCAACCTATGACCCTTCGTTCTTTCGTACTCGCCGCCGCTTCCGCACTTGCCCTTTCGGCGTGCGCGGCCAACCCGGCCGACGTCGCGACCACTGTCCCCCCCTCCGCGTCGGCCGGGCCGTTCCTTTCCGCCGAGGCCGGGGTGGTCACCCCGTCGCCGCTGCCCGCCGACTGGTGGCGGATGTACGACGATCCCGTGCTCGACGGCTTGGTCGCCGATGCCGCGACCGCCAACACCGATGTCCGCCAGGCGGTCGCCCGTATCGCGCGCGCGCGGGCTGCACTGCGCGGCGCGCGGGCCGATCGGCTTCCGCAGGGCGGGCTCAGCGCCTCGGCGGGGTACGGCCGCACGCCGGAAGGGCAGACCCTGCCGGGCGAGGACCGCAGCGGTGCCGCATTCAGCGTAGGCAGCAACATCGCCTACGAAGTCGACCTGTTCGGGCGTGTCTCGGGCTCGGTCGCGGCGGCGCGAGGCGATCTTGCCGCCGCGCAGGCCGATGCCGACGCGGTGCGGGTGATGGCGATTGCCGACACCACCGAGGCCTATGCCGCCGCCGCCAGCGCCGCTGCCCGGATCGCGACGGCGCGCTCGATCGTCGGCCTGCTCGACGACAGCCTGCGGCTCACCCGCAAGCGGCACGATGCCGGCCTGACCGACGGTCTGGCGGTTGCCCGTATCGAAGCTCTGCGCGAACAACGCGCCGCCACGATCCCGGCGATCGAGGCGGAGCGCAATGCCGCGCTGTTCGCCCTCGCGACGCTCACCGGTCGCACACCCTCGCAGCTTCCCGGCATTGCCGGCGAACGTTCGCTGCCGCTCGAGATCACCGCCCCGCTTCCGGTAGGCGACGGGGCACAGCTCCTCGCCCGCCGGCCCGACGTGCGGGCGGCGCAGCAGCGATTGCTGGCCGATACCGCCCGGATCGGTGTCGCCCGCGCCGACCTCTATCCGCGCATTACGCTGGGCGGTTCGGTGGGGTCGACGGCGTCCAGCCTCGGCAACCTGTTTTCCGGTGGGCCGCTCGGGTTCCTGCTCGGTCCGCTGGTCGACTGGGCGTTCGTCAACCGCGAACCGGTTCGCGCGCGGATCGATGCGGCGGGTGCGGATGCGCAAGGATCGCTGGCCGCGTTCGACGGAACGATCCTGACCGCGCTCAGGGAAACCGAGACCGCACTGTCCGATTACGCTCGCGCGATCGAGCAGCGACGCGCGCTGACCGCCGCGCAGAATGCCGCCGAGCGTGCCGCGCGCATTACCCGCGCCCAGAACCGCGAAGGCGTGGTCGATTCGCTGCAGACGCTCGACGCCGAACGCACGCTTGCCGAGGCGCAGGCCGCCCTCGCCGATCAGGATACGCTCGTCTCGCAGCGCCAGATCGCGCTGTTCCGCGCGCTTGGCGGGGGCTGGTCGCCGTCTGCCGTGGTGGCCGCGCGATGAGGCGCGGTTCCTGGTGGGACAGCCACCGCGACGCGGTATGGTCGGCCGGGCTGGGCTTCGCTGTGACGACGGCTGCCCTCGTCCTTTCGATCCTCGGCTAGAGAAGCTCGCCCTGCGCCGGCCCGGTGCCGGAGGCCGGAGCGACGCCGAACCGGCGCTCGACCTCTTTCTGCGCCGAGAAGCGCACGTCCTCGTTACGGTCCGCCGTGTAACCCCGCACGGCTTCGTCATCGAGCTCGTGCCAGTAACGGCCGCGATCCGCTCCGTACGGGACGCGGGGGAGCAATCCCGGCTCGGCGCTCCACGCCAGCAATGTGTCGAGACCAGCCGCGTTTA
This sequence comes from Tsuneonella amylolytica, assembly GCF_003626915.1. Taxonomy (NCBI): domain Bacteria; kingdom Pseudomonadati; phylum Pseudomonadota; class Alphaproteobacteria; order Sphingomonadales; family Erythrobacteraceae; genus Tsuneonella; species Tsuneonella amylolytica. The sequence goes on along the minus strand of NZ_CP032570.1, from coordinate 1,949,599 downwards.
GCTGATCGCGCAAGTGGTGGGCCGTTACGTAGGCATCGGGAAAGGCGCGGTGGACCGGCAGACCCTTCGATTGGTCGAGGCCTTCCGGCATCCGCCAGTACCGCAGCACCTGGTTCGAGAAGCTCGGACTGTCGGGCCACAGCCGCAGCGCGCATTTCCAGGTGCAGATCCACCGCGCACCGCCCGACAACTTGGGCGTGCAGAAGCGCTGCTCGAACGATGCCCGGTGCGCCGCGAGCGCGACTGCCCCGCCTTCCGGTCGCAGGATCGCGGGCGCGATATCCGCCCAGAACGCGGCGCCCCGGACGTCGTCGTCCATGATATGGTGCACCGCCATCGTCACCGGCGGGATCGGCCGCCCCGGATCGACGAAGCGCGCACTCCCGTCCGCATCCAGCTCCCATCGGCCATCGCCTTGACGCACGACATCCTGCCAGCCGATCTCGCAAACCGCATGGGCCGGCGGACTGGACCCGGTCGTTTCGAGATCGATCACGCGGACGCGGTTCGGGGACATCATCTACCGAAGGTAGGAAGCGAAGCGGCGATCTGCACGCCCGCTACTGTCCGACCCTTCCAGGCAGCGGTCGCGACCGCCGCAAGCCGCGGTCCCGGCCCTAATCGGGGGTGCTGTATCGCTAAATGGTGCCCAGAAGAGGACAAAAGATGAGCACTCAGATCATTGGCAAATTTTCGCAGATTTGCCCTAGAACTTTCGCTTTGCGCCCAAAGCTCGGTCATTCAACTTTCAAACCGCCGATCGTGAAAGCGGAAGTTGAGGTCAAGCCGTCGCAACCCAGCCGCGCCACGTGAAGGCGGCATAGAACAACTCCACATCGCTGAAGCCGGCGGCGCGCAAGCAATCTTCGTCGTCATCGGGTGTCAGCAGCGCGAGGCTGGCGGACACCGCGGCGCGCGCCTGCTCCGTTTGCGCCGCATCAGCGCCGGAAGCGACTGCGTAGGCTGCGTACCGCTCCAGCCAGCGGGTGCGAGCGGGCTCGTCTTGTGGGAAACTGGAGTGCACCACCACCAGGGGTGCACTCGGCTTCATCCGCCGACGCATCTCCTGCAGCGTACGCAAGCGCTCGGCGCGGTCCAGAAAGTGCAAGGTGAGCAAGCAAGTGGCGGCATCGAAAGGTCCCGGCGGAGCGTCATCGATGTACCCTTCGACCAGCTCGGCTCGGCTTGCGTCTGCGCCTAACGCGTTGCGGGCAAGCTCGAGCATGGGGCCGGCAGGGTCCACGCCAGTGAAGCGCCACTCGGGCTCGGCCGCCGCAAGGGCCCGGAGCTCAAGCCCACCTCCGGCACCAAGGACCAGCACGTGCGCATCGGCTGGCGTGCGTTCTGCTAAAAGAATGCCCGTCATGCGGTGCACTGCTTCCAGGCCTGGGGTGAAGCGCGGTGGCCCCTCAGCGTAAGCCGCGATGCGGTCGGGGTCGGAGAACATGTCTAGGAACATGCGATTGCTGTCTGGCATGGCGCGTCGCTTAGTTCAGAGAACGGCACTTGCAAAGCTTGAATGTAATGTTATTACCTCTCGCGTGCGCCGCCTGTTCCTCTTCGTCATGATGCTTGCCTTCGGCATGACCCAAGTGGCAGCTGCGCCGCTATCGGTATGTCGTCATGCGGATGCCAAAGCTCACGAAGCTGCGCTGACCAGTTCGGACGATATCGTGTCTGCAAGCGCACAAGCTGAGGAAGCGGCGGCTTCGGTCGCCGAGAAAAAAGGGCACGCGGCAGACGGCAGCGTGAACCTAGGCAACATGTTGCTCCCGGACCTCCCTGTGATTGCTGCGGTCGGCATCGAAGATCGAGCTCAACCTGCGCCGGCGGACGGGGCGGTTCTGACCGGGCGTACCATCTCACCCTTGCTCAATCCGCCACTGATCTGAGGCGCTGCCAAGGGATCGGGCACGCTTAAGTGCCCGAATCGCGTCGCCCCAGGGCGTCTCCCCTCGGCAGCTAATCGCCGTCCGCAGCTTTTCCGCGGACCGATGCTTCGTGGCCCATGCGCCCGTCACGCCGGATCCTTTTTCCAATGTCTTCTGCCCCGAGCCCTTGGCTCGACCGCCTGGCGATAGGTGCCTCTGCGGCATGTTTCGCGCACTGCCTGATGCTGCCGTTCCTGATTGCGGCGCTACCTGCCACCGCCAGGGTCTTGAGCCTGCCGGAAGAGGCACATCTCATTGCCTTTGCCTTCGCCGTCCCGGTGAGCGCGTGGGCTGTCCTGCGCGGCTATCGCCACCATGGGGTGATGTACCCGGCCTTGCTCGCCCTGACTGGCCTGTCGCTGCTCGGCATCGGCGCGCTCGCTGGGCTGACGCCGATCACCGAAACCGCGGTCACTGTTGCCGGCAGCGTGCTGCTCGCGGGGGCGCATCTTCGGAACTGGCAGCTGAGCGCCAGCAGATCCCCCAACCGATACGCTGCGCGGGACACGCGCTGAGCTTCTCACTTTCCCTTTCCACGATCCTTTCGGAGTATCCAATGTCCATACGACTGCTTGCTACAACTGCCCTTGCAACGATCTCAGGAGCGGTTGCCGCGCAAGACGAACAGACTGCGACTGGCGCGCGCAGCACGGTGGCCCCGGACCAGATCATTGTGACTGCGCAGCCGCTCGGCCGCACGGCTGACGAGACCACTACGCCCGTGACCGTCATCGCCGGCGACGATCTGATCTATCGCCGGCAGGCCACGCTCGGCGAAACGTTGATGAACGAGCCGGGCATCAATGCCGATACCTTCGGCGGCGGCGCTGCTCGCCCCGTCATCCGTGGCCAGACTTCGCCGCGTATCCGGATCCTGCAGGATGGCGCCCAGATCCAGGACGCCTCCGACGTGTCGCCTGATCACGCCATTTCCAGCGAGCCGCTGCTGCTGCGTCAGATCGAGGTCCTGCGCGGCCCGGCAGCCCTGCTGTATGGCGGTGGAGCCATCTCAGGCGCGGTAAACCTGCTCGATACGCGAATCCCGGAAGAAATCCCCGCACGCGGCATCGCTGCAGTCGCCGAATTGCGCGGGGGCACGGCGGATGACGAGCGGACCGCGGTCGGCGGGGTGACCGTCGGCGCCGGTCCGTTCGCGCTGCGCGCCGAGGGGGTTTACCGCGACAGCGAAGACTATCGCGCGCCCGATTGGGACGAGAACCGCGTTGCCGGTACCTTCAACAGGACCCGGACCGGCACGCTCGGCGGCTCGATCGTGGGCGATAATGGCTATTTCGGCGTCGCCTATACGCGGCAGGAAAGCGAGTACGGCGTACCGGGGCACAACCACGATTACGAAAGCTGCCATCCGCACGGTAGCTCGCTGCATTGTGGTGGCCATGGGCATGAGGAAGAGGAGCATGACCACGATCATGATCACGAGGAGCACAGCGATGTGTTCGTCGACCTCGTAAGCAACCGCTTCGATGTCCGCGGTGAGCTGCGCAATCCCGTGCCCGCGATCGAGCGCATCCGGCTGCGCGGCGGCTTCAGCGATTATCGCCACTACGAACTTCATGCCGAAGAGCACGATCATGACCATGAGGATGAGCATGATCACGCCCACGACGAAGACGATCACGAGCACGAGGCAGGCGAGGAGCCGACCGGGTTCTTCAACAAGGGCCACGACGTCCGCCTCGAAGTCGAGCACGCCCCCATCATGGGTCTGCGCGGAGTGGTCGGTATCCAGAACAGCCGCAGCCGCTTCCGCACCGAGGGCCCTGAGGCCTTCCTGCCTGAGAGCCTGACCAAGAACACCGGCGTGTTCCTGTTCGAAAGCCTGGAAGCGGGGCCGGTTCGCTTCGAACTGGGGGCGCGCAAGGAATGGCAGCGGATCAGGACGGTGGACGGCCGCAGCGCTGAACATTCGCCGTTCTCGATCTCCGGCGCTGGCATCTGGACGTTCTCGCCAGGCTACTCGCTGGCGCTGGGCCTGTCCCGGGCCCAACGCGCGCCGACCAACCAGGAGCTGTTCGCGCGCGGCATTCACCTTGCCACCAATACGTTCGAGATCGGCGATGCGGCGCTCGGCAAGGAGACCGCTCACACGATCGACCTGACCTTCCGCAAAACGCAGGGGCCGACGCGGATCACGCTGAGCGCCTTCCGCAACCAGATCGATAACTACATCTATGCCGATACTCTCGACCGATTCGAGGACTTCCGCCTGATCCGTTATGACCAGCGGGATGCGCGGTTCTGGGGCTTCGAAGGGTCGCTCCGCCAGCAGTTGACCCCCGTGCTCGGGCTCGCGGTGTTCGGCGACTACGTGCGCGCCAAGTTCAGCGAAGGCTTGGACGAGAACCTGCCGCGCATACCGGCGGGGCGTCTGGGCGCGCGTGCGGATGCACGCAGTGGCCCGCTGTTCGGTGAGCTCGAGTTCCAGCACGTGTTCGAGCAGGACAGTGTCGCCGACTTCGAGACGGCGACGCCTGGCTACAACATGCTCAACGCCACGGTCGCTTACCAGCTGCCGCTCGGCCCGGTCCGCAGCGAGGTGTTCCTGCGGGCGACCAACCTGCTGGACGAGCTGGCATACAATCACGTCTCGTTCGTCAAAGAAGCCGCTCCCTTGCGGGGTCGCAATGTCGTGCTCGGGGTGCGCGCCGCCTTTTAGCGGTGCCGGCACGACGGCCGCCGCCGGACACGGGGACCGGCGGCGGTCACTCTTACCAGCAGCAAAAGCGAGAACGGTATGAAGACCTCTGCCGACATGGGCGGTGCCGATAGGATGAGCGAGACGCAGCGCCCGAAGCTCCAGAGCTATCTGGACGCCGGCCGCTCGCGGGGAGTGTCCTGGACGCCCCTGCGGCTGCAGATCATGAAACTGCTCTGGACGCATGATCGCCCGTGGGGGCGGTACGAGCTGGCCGACGCCCTGCGGAAGGGCGGCGCGGAGGTCTACACCAACAGCATCTACCGTATCCTGAGCACTCTTGAAGAGGCCCGGCTAGTCATTCCGATCGCGAGCAGTCGCGCGGTTCAGATCTCGCCCCACCCGCATGAGCACGACTGGGCGTTCGTGCGCTGCTCTCACTGCGAGAAGGCGCGGCTGATCCCGTTCGGTGCTCCGGCCCGCGTGGTTCGGGACGTGATCGGTGCCACGGGTCACATTCCGCAGCAGCTGGTCATCGAATGCGGCGGCGAATGCGCTGCCTGCCAGCCGACGAACCAAGCCACACACCACACCACACCACACCACGTCCGCGACAGCACCGCGGGTCTTAAGCAGAAAGCATCATGTTGATTTCTTCCCACCCTTCCAGACTCGTTTTGCGCTCCTGTGCTGCTGCATGCGCTCTGTGCATCGGAGCAACTTCCGCGCACGCGCAAGCCCAAAATAGCGCCGACGAGGCTTCGCAGCCCGCTGAGCAGGACGAGATTGTCGTGCTTGGCACCCGCAATACTGTTGACCGAACCCTGTCGTCCGACCGCGCGACCGAGCGGATGTCGCAGTCGAGCAGGTCGATCGAGCGCGACATTCTGGACGCGGCCGGGACATACCGGCTTAGCGATGCGCTGGAACTGGTGAGCGGCTTCAGCCAGCAGAACAACCGTGGCGGTGTGATCGATAACTTCGCGGTCCGCGGCTTCCTCGGCACGCCGGATGGTGGTGCGGAGTACTACGTCAACGGCTTCCTCGCTAACCGGGGCATGGCGCCTCCGCGTGACCCCGCGACAACCGAACGCGTTGAGGTTCTGAAAGGACCGGCGGGCGCGCTGTTCGGTGACGTGGACCCCGGCGGGCGCGTGAACATCGTGACCAAGGTGCCGCGCTTCACCCCGCAAGCCAATGTGCTGATCAGCTACGGCTCCTTCGACACGCGCCGAGCCGAGGTCGATGTAACCGGGCCGCTGTCGAGCACGATTGCCGCGCGGATCGTGGTGGCGGCCGAAGACAGCGACGGGTGGCGCGATACCGTGTCGATCCGGCGCCGCATCGTCGCGCCATCGCTAACCTGGCGGCCAAGCGATGCGCTGCGGCTGACCTACGCGGGTGAGTTCAGCCAGTTCGACACGCCGTTTGACCGGGGCATCCCGGCGATTGATGGCGATGCCAATGCCCTGCCTCGGTCCAACTATTACGGAGAGCCTTCGAACGGGCTCACCAGGTCGCGCAATAATCAGCACCAGGTCACCGGTCTGGCGGAGATCGGCGGCAGCTGGACGCTGAACGGCGGCGTGGTCTGGCGCACGGGAACGCTGAAAGGCCTCTCGGCGGATCAGTCGCGTATCGTCGGCACGTCACTGTGGCGCCAGCGCCGGTCGCGGAACTTCAGCGTGGATGATCTCTCCGCCCGGTTGGAGCTCGCCGGGCAGATTGGCGGGCACCGCGTCAGCATCGGCGTGAAGGGCTATCGCTTCTTTTATGGCGAAAGGTGGATGCGCATCAATCCGTCGGCGGGCGCGCCTTATGCCATCGACCTGTTCGATCCGGTGTATGGGTCGACAGCGGCACCGCTGCGCCCGTTCACCAACAATGACGAGAGCCGCTGGGCCGGCACCATCTACGTGCAGGATATGTGGGATGTCACGGACCGGCTGACGCTGGTCGGCGGCGCCCGGATCGACCCCTACCGGCAAACGATCGTCAACAACAACACGGGCGGAACCGGACGCAACATCGACGAACCGGTGAGCTTGCGTGTCGGCGCGCGATACCAGGTAAGCGACGTGGTCGCGGTGCACGCCAACTGGGGCGAGAACTTCTCGCTCAACACCGGCACGGACCGCAACGGGGACGGCTTCGGACCAGAAACCGGCCGGGGCTATGAGCTCGGCATTGCTGCTGACCTGCCCGGCATCGACCTAGCGGCGACCTGGTTCGACATTCGCAAGCGTGACATCCTCACCACCGACCCGGTCGATCCGAGCTATCTCGCCCCGGTAGGGAGCCTCGTCAGTCGCGGCATCGAACTCGACGCGTCCGCGCGGCTCGGCAATCGCTGGCAGATCGTCGCCAACTACGCCTGGCTTGATGCACGGGCCGATGACGAGGCGTTTCCCACGCCCGCCGTGCTCAATGTGCCGGAGCATTCAGGCACGCTGCTGGTGGTGCACCAGATCCCGACCGGCCGCGGCGACTGGCATCTGAGCGGCGGTGTCGCATACGTTGGCGACCGATCGGGATCGGTGGCGGCGACGCCTGTGCTGCTGCCCGGATACGTCAAGGCAAAAGCCGCGATCGAAGCGCCGCTGATGGAGCAGCTCCGCTTCCGTCTGGAGGTCGATAACCTCTTCGACGAGCGATACGCGGCCAGCTCCTACAGCGCGTTGTGGATCTACCCGGGCGCGCCGCGCACCGTTCGCGCCTCCCTCCGCTTCGAAATTTGAGGACCAGCCGATGAGACAAGACCAATCCACACCGATCCTGATCGATCGTCTGGTGCTCGCATATGGCGGGCATCGCGTCCTGGACGGACTTTCGTTGCAGGTCCCGGCAGGCAGCATCACCGCGCTGCTCGGCGGCAACGGGGCCGGCAAGTCGACCACCCTTGCAGCGCTCCTTGGCTTCGTCCGAGCGGACAGCGGGACAATAAGCGTCTGCGGGATCGATCCAGGTAGCAATCCCGACGCGGCGCGCCGCAAGACCGCCTACCTGCCGGAGAACGTCGCGCTCTATGAGCACCTGAGCGCGACCGAAAATGCCGAATACCTGCTGGCGTTGTCGGGCGAGGCGCAGGGCAAGGGCGCGATCACCGATGCCTTTGCCGCGGCCGGTCTGCAGGAGCGCGCCTGGGACGAGCGGCTCGGCGGCTTCTCCAAGGGCATGCGGCAGAAGGTGGCGATCGCCGTCGCCTTGCTACGCCAGGTGCCGGTGCTGCTGCTGGACGAGCCGACCTCCGGCCTCGATCCCCGTGCCACCGCTGACTTCAACGCTCTGCTCAGCAGTGTGCGGGAGCGCGGTACCGCCGTGCTGATGGTCACCCACGATCTGCTGAGCGCCGCCGACGTCGCGGATCGCATCGGATTCCTTGAGGCTGGCCGCATCGTTGAGGAAGTGACCGCATCGGGCCCGGAACGCTTCGACATCCGCGCGCTTCACGCCCGCTTCGCTACCGCGCCGGGGGCGCTGGCGGCATGAGCCCCGTCCGCCTTATCGCTGCGGACGAGCTTCGACTGATGCGCCGCAATCGTGTCGCGGTCACCGCCTTTGTCCTGCTCGTCCTTTTAACTCTGGCTGCCGCGCTCACCTCCTGGACGCACCAGCAGGGCATCGCTGACCTGCGCGAACGCCACCAGGCGGCCGCCGCGGAAGCATTCGATGCGCAGCCTGATCGCCACCCGCACCGCGTGGTCCATTATGGCACCTTTATTTATCGGCCATTGAGCCCCCTCGCGGCCTTCGACCCGGGTGTCGATGCATTCACGGGCAGCTCGATGTTCCTTGAGGGGCATCGCCAGAATAGCGCCAATTTCGGCGATGTGCGGCAAAGCTCCCTGCTGATCCGGTTCGGCCAGCTCACCCCCGCCTTCGTGCTGCAGATCGTTGCGCCCTTACTGCTGATCTTCCTCGGCTACGGTGCCGTAGCGCGCGAGCGGGAGCGCGGGACCTTGCGTCTGCTGATGCTGCAAGGTGCCTCGCGCGGGCAGCTGGTCCGCGGCAAGCTCGGCGCGCTGAGCCTCGTCGCCCTGCTGGTCGGCCTGCCGGCGATGATCGGCTTCGCACTGATCGCCGGCGAGCCCGGCGCACTGGCGCTGCCGATGATCGTCGTCGCGCTTGGCTACGGCATCTATCTCGCTGCCTGGGTGGTCGGCATCGTCGCCGTCTCGGCCGCCGCCCAGCGCAGCCGCGACGCGCTGCTTCTCCTGCTCGGTATCTGGGCAGTGGTCGCCATTCTGCTGCCGCGCATCGCGCCTGACGTGGCGAGCGCGGCGGTGCCACTGCGAGACCGGCTGCAGACCGATGTCTCCATCGCTCGCGACCTCCGCCAGATCGGCGATAGTCACAACCCCGACGACCCCCACTTCGCCGAGTTCAAGCAGTCGGTGCTCGACCGCTATGGCGCCGACCGGGTCGAGGACCTGCCGGTCAACTACAAGGGTTTGCTGGCGCTGGAGGGGGAGCGGCTTACCTCCGAGCTGTTCGATCGGTATTCAAACGAGAGCTACGATGCGCAGGCGCGTCAGAACGGCATCATCAACGCGATTGGGCTCGTCAGCCCCACCATCGCACTGCGAAGCCTGTCCATGGCGGCGGCGGGGACTGGCTTCGTGGGTCATCGCCGGTTCCTCGAGCAGGCGGAGGCCTATCGCTACGATGTCGTCCAGCGGTTGAACCAACTGCAGGCCGACAGCGTCTCCTATGCCGACGACACGGCTTCCGACGCCGGTGCGGATCGCCGCAAGCGGATCGAGGCCGGCAATTGGCAGGCGATTCCGGACTTCACCTACCAGGCGCCGGACGGTGCCGCCCTCACAGCCCGCGCCCTGCCGGGCCTCGGGATTGTCCTCGCATGGCTGGTGCTGGCCAGCCTGATGCTGTGGCGCGCAACGCGCCGGCTGGGAGCCAAGTGATGCGTTTGTGGATGTTCGAGCTGCGGCTGCTGCTGCGGGCGCGGCTGGCGGTCATCGCGCTGGCTCTACTAGGGGTGCTGACGGTGGCCGCACTAGGGACGGGCATGGCGGAAGTGTCGCGGCAGCGCGCGCAGATCGCCGCCATTCCGGAGGCGCAGGCGGAGGACATCGCCGCCGTCGCCGATTATGTCGTCCGGACGGAGGATGCGGGCAGCGCGGCCTATTACAGCTTCCATCCCACGTGGGATGCGCCTTCGCCGCTTGCGTTCGCCGCGCTCGGCATGCGTGACGTATCGCCGTTCATCCTGCGCGTGCGAGCACTGGGGCTGGAGGCGCAGGTCTACGATGGCGACGTGTTCAACCCGGAGCTGGCTCTGCCGGGGCGGTTCGACTTCGCCTTCGTGCTGGTCTTCCTCGCGCCCCTGTTTGCGCTCGTGCTGTTCCACGATCTCACCTCGTCGGAGCGCGAGGCGGGCCGGCTGCGGACGCTGGAGGCGCTGCCCGTCGGCGGGCGCAGGCTGTGGCGTCGCCGTGTACTGCTTCGGTTCGCCTTGCTGTTTGCGATGATCGCGGTGCCGTTCGCGGCCGCTGCAGCGCTGTCCGCCGTTCCGATTGCCACCACGTTTGCCGTGATTGGCATCGCCGGCGCTTACCTCTTGTTCTGGACCTTGCTCGCGCTGCTGGTTGCGCGCCTGCGATGGAGCTCGGTCGCGAATGCGGCGACGTTGGCGGCGGTCTGGATCGTGCTGGTGCTAGTGCTGCCGACGCTCGCCCATGTGGTCATCAACCGCGCGGTGCCGGTGAACCAAGGGGCCGAGATCGCACTTGCCCAGCGCGAGATGGTCAATCGCGCCTGGGACATTCCGCGCGAAGATACGATGCGGCGCTTCTACGCCAATCATCCGCGGTGGGCCGACTCGCCGCCGCTCACCCACGAGTTTCATTACAAATGGTACTTGGCCTTTCACCAGAATGGGGACGAGAGCGTCGCGCCGTTGGTGCAGAAGTATCGGGCGGGGCTGGAGCGGCGCGCGGCACTGGCCGAAAGCCTGGGCTGGGTTCTCCCGTCCGTCGGCGTGCAGGCGCTGCTGACGCGCATGGCTGACACCGATCTGGAAGCGCAGCTCGCCTACCAAGATCGCATTCGGGCCTACCATGCCCGCCTGCGCGAGTTCTACTACGGCTATCTGTTCCGCGACCTTCCGTTCGGTCGTGCTGACTTCGACCGAGCGCCGAAGTTCGAAGAGGGCAATCAGTGAACGCGATGAGCTGCAATCTGCGGCCTCCTTCTGCGCGTAGGTCAAGGCATGAGCTTGCCTCGCAGCCCGATCTTCGGTCTGCCACCCAGGGGGCACCCGAAAGAGCCGGCAATACAAGCAGGAACCAGCCAGCTCTCTGGCCACAAGCGCGGCCTGGTCCGATCGATACGATCGAGACCATTGAGCTCCGCGACGGGATGACCTTGGTTCTGAGCGATATCCGCTCCTCAGACCAATGCACCTTTCACTATGTCGAACCCGAAGACGTGTTCGCGATTGACTTCCACCTGAAGGGTGGGAGCCGGTTCGACATGGAGGGCCGGCGGTTCGAAACCCGGCCCCTGGAAGTGCGCGCTGGTACCGCGCCGCGCACCTCCTCATCGTCGTTCGTTCTGCCGGAGCATGGTTTCCGCACCGTCGCTATACGTTTCGCACCAGAGACGGCGGGGGAACTGCTGGATCGGCATGGCTTGGGCGGAAGCAGTCTCATGGCGATCGTCGATCAAGCCAGCGAGACCATCGCGACAACGCGACTGGCGCCGCTCAATCAAGCCGGAGTGGCGATGATCGAAGCAATGTTTGCCGCACCCTACGCCGGTGCCGGTCGAACGCTGTTCCTCGAATCGTGCGCCCTGGGTTTGCTGGCAGCACAAGTGGAGGACGCGGGAGGCCAGCAGTTTGGTTCAGAGGCCGCGCTTGAACGCGCCCTGACGAGGGCCCGAGACTATCTGGATGCTCACCTGCAGGATCCACCCGGGATTGTGCAGCTCGCTGCAATCGCGGGCATGAACGATTTCAAACTGAAGCGGGGCTTCAAGGCGGCATTCGGTACGACCGTGTTCGGGTATGTCCGCCAACGCCGCATGGAACGGGCGGCTGGGGATCTGCACGACGGGCTGTCGGTGGCGCAGGCGGCGTTCCAGGCAGGCTATGAATGCCCCCGCTGCTTCAGTGATGCGTTCCGCCGGCACTTCGGTGTGCTGCCAAGCGCCATGACGAAGGCGACGCTCGCGAAAACTCCCGCACGGCACGGTTGATACTCCCGCACACCCCACATGGTTGAATCCGCGCAGGTTTAGAGCGGCAGGGATATCTATCCGGTCGGGGACTTATGCGTCACGTTTTTTTGCTCACAACGTCCATCATTGTGTGCGCCGCGGGGGCCCCCGCGTTGGCGCAGACCGCAACTCCGGCTGATGCTGCCGATAACATCGCCGGCGATATCATCGTCACCGCGCGGCTTCGCGAGGAGCCCGTGCGCGAGGTTCCGTTCGCGGTCACCGTGCTCGATGCCGACACGCTGGCCACCCGGCGGATCGACGACACGCAAAGCTTTTTCCGCCAGGTGCCGGGGCTGTCGCTCACCAGCTTCGACGACGGCCGCTTCGCCTATTTCCAGCTGCGCGGTATCGGTCCGCTCAGTCAGGCGGCCAGCCCGGACGACGGGTCGGTGGTCACCTATGTCGATGGCGTGCCGCAGCCGGTCTATGCCTCCGAGTTCGCCTATCTCGATCTTCAGCGGATCGAAGTGCTTCGCGGACCGCAAGGCACGCTGTTCGGGCGCAACAGTCAGGGAGGCGCAATCAACATCATCACCCGCCAGCCCGGCGACGAAGTGGAGGGCAGCGCGCGGATCGAGGGCGGAGAAGATGAATACGGGCTCGTCCAAGCCGCCATATCCGGCCCCCTCGTTGCGGACCGGCTAGCGGCGGGGATCACGGCACGCGCGTCCACGATTGACGGGTTCATCCCCAACATCGCTCGGGCGGCGGCAAGCTGGGCGATCGCGACAGCTATTCGGGCCGCGGAACGCTCGTTTTCACGCCGGCGGGAGACGGCGGGGCACGCTTCACCCTGACGGGCAGCGCCGACCGCCAGCTCAGCGACCCGTTCTACTATGTTCTGGGCGGACAGGCCCGCGATCAGGTGGAGCTCGCTCCGGAACTGCGGGTGAAGCGCACCTATTGGGGCGTCAGCCTCAAGTCGGAGATCCCGCTCGGCACAGTGGAGCTGACGACGATCACGGCGTTGAACGGTTTTCACAACGATCAGGTCACCGACGATACCGACGGGCTGCTCTACGGTCCGTTGTTCGGGGCGCCATCCAGCGTGTTCCTGCCGCAGAACGAGCGTTCGGACTGGCTGGAGGATGAGGACCGGTTCTTCCAAGAGGTCCGCGTGGCCAACGCCGCCGGCGCGCCCGTCGCCTGGACGCTCGGCGGCACTTACTTCCGTTCGGACTTCAACGTCGACTTGAAAAACATCTCCAGCTTCTCGCCTTATCTCAACGGGCGGCGACGGGATCGCCAGACCATCGACAGCTATGCCGTCTTTGGCGAGGTCACCGCCCCGATCACCACGCGATTGAAGCTGACCCTGGGCGGCCGCTACACGCGCGATGAGAAGACTTTGCGTGCCGCCTACACGGGCAACGGCTTCCCCGGAACGGTGGCCGCATTCAGCGAGCGTCAGCAGCGCGACTTCAACCTGTGGACCGGCCGGGCCGCGTTGACCTATACTGTCAACGACGATGTGAACCTCTATGCGACTATCGGTCGGGGCGCCAAGAGTGGCGGCTTCCCGCGCTTCTGGCAGGATGCCGCCGTTGGCCTGCCCAGCCAGAGTTATCGCAAATCCACCTCGTGGACCTATGAAGCGGGTATCAAGACAAGCGCCTTTGGTGGCCGAGCCCGGTTCGACCTGAGCGGCTTCTACAACGACGTCGAGGACGAGCAGCTGTTTGCGCTCGACTTCACCAGCTTCCAGTTCCGCCCCGTCAACATCGATACGCGCAGCTACGGGATCGAGGCGCAAGGTGACGTGGTGCTCGGCGCAGGGTTCAGCGTGGCGGGCGGCCTGGCGTGGACGCACGGCCGGGTCAGGGAGGCCGACGCGCTCTCGGGCGCGGTGCCGGGAAACCGGATTCCCAACGTTGCCGGATTCTCCAGCACGCTGGCGCTCGACTGGCGCGGCGGTGATATCGCGGTGCTGGGTGCCCAGCCGATCCTGTCGCTAAGCCACCAATTCGCCGGCAAGCGCGCCGCGGACATCGCCAATAGCTTCGATCTCCCGAGCTATCACAATGTCGACGTGCGCGCAGGCTTACACTTCGGCAAGGTCGAGGCCTATGCGTTCGCCCGCAACCTGTTCCACGCGCCCCAAGTGCTCAATGGCGTGTTGTACGGACCCGGAGTGCAAGGCGAAGCAGTAGCGCGTGGGCGCGTTGCCGGTCTCGGCTTGGCGACGCGCTTCTGATGGGCGGCTACGCGGTTACCGCGCAGTACTATGACCCGCTGGCCAGCTTGACCCACGCAGAAACGGATCGCCGTATAGCGGCAGCGTTAGCAGGGCTGGATGAAACCGGAGGACCGTTCATCGATATTGGCGCCGGCACGGGGCTGACAACCGCGCTGATCGCGGCGGCGCTACCGGAGGTGGAGATTTGGGCGGTGGAGCCGGACCCGGCGATGCGGCCGGCCCTTATGACCCGTGTCTGGAGTGACCTCGACCTGCGGACGCGGGTTACCATTCTGCCATGCGGGATTGCGGAAACGCCGTTGCCTGAACGGATCGCAGGGGCGGTGCTCAGTGCGTCGCTGGTTCACTTCAGTCCTGCAGACCGAGCTCATCTCTGGCCGCTGCTGGCCGGCCGGCTGGCTCCGGGCGGACGCATCGTCGCCGAGGTGCAATGCCCGCACGCGCAAGACTTGCCTGAAGCCGCCATAGGCGAGGTCGGGGTTGGGCGCATGACGTATCGCGGTGCTGCTTCAGCCCGCAAGATCGGCCCCGACCGTCAGCGGTGGCACATGACCTATCGGGCCAGCATGGACGGACGTGAGATGGCTTGCCACGAAACGACTTACGATTGCTGGGCGATTTCCGCCGATGAAGTTCTCGAGGAAGCGGCCACTGCGGGGTTAATCGGACAAATAGCTGACGAGCTAATTATCCTTAGGCCTGCAAGCGGCTGAAGCGGCCGAAAGTTTAGTGACGCTCCAATCGGACTGTTGCCGTCCTGATCCTAATCAGCTGAAATCGACAACGTCGCTTCGTTTTGCCTGAGCACTCAAACCGGACAGACCGTTATCGGCCCAGTTGCGGACATCGATCGAGTCCTGTTGAAGGACTCCATTTGCAAGTGAGAACGTCTAAATTACAGCCCCTCAATCGCACACAGGCTCTAGAGGGGCCCTCAGCTGGCCCCCAGGCGCGCTGCTCATCAGTGCATGAGGTAGCTCCGCGAACCGGAATGATAGTAGCGAAGCTTAGCCACCTCGCCCGTCAAGATACCTGGCAACGCATTCTCGAAAACTTCGATTCTCTTCTGCTGCTGATCGAGAACCACTTCGATGCCCTCCAAGTCCGCATTGAAGATACACTGCGCTTTCTCGCGAGAATCAGTGAGTGCCTGAAGGATCAATTTCAGGCGGAAGACTTCTCCGTCGAACCGAGATAATGCGGCGACCGGATAAAGCTGCCAAAGTTCGTCGTCTCCACAAAAAGAGACTTCGAGTTCGTAACGACCCTTCCCAACCCGCTCGAGATTGAAATCCTCTCGATCAAGCTGGAGGGCGGAAATCGTCTCAAACTCGCAGAATCTCGAAACGACCTCTGCATCGGTTAAGCCGCAATAATCGCCCCAGCCTTCGCGCAGTCGCTTTTGGATCCAGGCCACCCGGTGGTCAAAGATGACTGACATATCGTAACGAGAGAAAAGGGGCATTCGATAGTCATTCACGGCCTTTGTCCTCCGGTGACGAAATGCGGGCGAAGAGTTCGGCGATCTTCGGATTGTCGAGCATCAGCTTCGCCAATGCGGTGACGTTATCTTGCTCCGGCTTCGGCCGCGCCATTTCACTGGGGATTTCTGCTTGGCGTTCCGGTGACACCTCCTCGTAAGAGCGCAAGGTTGTCAGCACTGACTCGTGGCCACTGTTCTGCGACCAGGCTTTCATCGCTTCGATGGACTCGCAGGTCTGCAGTCCGAGCGTAGTGATAGAATTGCGCGCTCGATGGGGCGGGAGATACTGCACCCCGGCAGCTTCAAAGGCCCGCCTGAAGCGCGTGCGGATAGGGTCTGGTGTGTTCCAATGGCAGCGGCTCAAGCCGACAACCCGAAAAACGCCCTCTTCACCAGCCCGCTGCTCGGTCGAAGGGAAAAGCGGGTCATTGGGCTTCCAGTCGAGCTTCGACTGCAGGGGCTCGACGTATTCCGAAAAGGCCCGCCGGATGTCTTCACCCACTGGGAAGAACCTGGTGACTTGGCTCTTCGCGAACTTCACCTCTACTTCGTTCGCGTCCTGCAGAATGCCCGTTCCGTCGGCCAGAACATGCTTGAGTTTGAGGGTGCGTAGCGCGGACACACGAGCACCAGTCAGGAATGCGCAGGCGAGGATCGCACGGTCACTTAATTCGATGTCGGTAGAGTGCGGCATCGACCGGATAACCAGTTGCGCCTGCGACAACGTCGCCGAGGGCTTGCGGCGATACTCGTGAGCGAGGGCGATCTCCTCGTTGCTCGGATTAAGATAGTTCACTTGATCGTGCGCAATTGCGCGACGGTAGGCCGGGCGATCGGCCACGTAGCCAGCCTTTCCCTGCAGGTCGGCCCACCCCTTCAGCATCGCCGGCCTTGCGCGACAAGGGGACCGAGTGATCTCTGCGGGATTTCATTTTCCCAGCAGGTATCCGCCAAACTGCTTTCTCGAAATCGAATTCAGACCACTCGGCGTGGCGCAGCTCTCCAGGCCTGACGAACACATGCGGCGCCATCCTGAGCGCGTACATGGGCACATGGTTGCCCTCGTACGCTTCGATGCTTCGTAACAGTGCACCAAACTTAGCAGGATCGGTGATAGCGGGGTAATGCCGCAACACGGGAGCTGTAAGAGCGCCCTTCAGCGGTGCTCAGGGGTCGTGTTCTGCGCGCAGTGTCGCAGCAGCATACCGGAACACGCGACTGGCAAACGACCGTGCTCGCCGAGCTGACTCTCGCCTTCCGCCTCGTTCGATCTTCTTCAAGGCGACGAGCATCTCATGCGGTGCGATTTCCGCCACCGGCCGATGGCCAATATCGCGCTTGAACAGAGAGATGAACCAGTTGGCCTTCAAAAGCGTGGCGGTTGCGAAGCCTTCGGCCTCGCACTTCGCGCGATACTCTTGAGCCACCTTCTCGAACGTGTCCCCAGCACGAATTATGGCCTCAATCTTCGCCTGTCGCTTCTTCCTCGCCGGATCGCCGCCGCGTCCTATCTCGACCCGCGCCTCGTCCCGCCGAAGGCGTGCCTCCTTGAGGGTGGTTTGCGGATATGCGCCGAAGCTGAGCTTCTGCTCCTTGCCTTGGGCCCGGTATTTGAATCGCCAGAGTTTGGAGCCGCTCGGTCGGATCAGCAGGTCGAGTCCATTTCCGTCCGTCAGCTTCCACTCTTTATCCCGCGGAATTGCCTGCCGAATTTAAAGGTCAGTCAGTGCCATTGGGGGCCTCACCTCCAACACAGCGCTGTTGCGCCCCTAGAAAGTCGAGGCCTTTGCCGATTGAGGCCACCAAAGGCCCCCAATTCTCAGCAAATCGAGCTGAACGCCAATGGCTCGACTGAGCTCTTTTTTGGCAGCTTTCTGCGGATTTTGGAAACACCGGCGGCCATTACCGCCGGAACAAATGGTGCCAGAAGAGGCATCCAATTTGAGATAATTTCTGCTTCTGTAACAGAGGCTTCTGCGATGTGGGCATTTAGAAAGGTCCGCAAAAGGCCCGCAAAAGGCGTGTAAGGTATTGGTTCGATGCCTTTTTAGGGACTCAGCACCACTTTTGGACCCTTCTGCCGACGATCGATAATAGCCGCTTTCAACTCTTAGCGGACAACCGTGACCCATGGCGTAAAAGTGAGCAAACGCACACTCGTTTCGAGATTGGTCAAAATATATCTTGACCAGCGAGATCACTAGCGATATTTCGATTCTTATGGAAATGAGTTCAACCGCCGCCGTCGAGGCGCTTGGCGCCCTTGCGCAGGAGCATCGCCTGGCACTGTTTCGCTTGCTAGTTCAGGCCGGCGATGACGGTATGCCCGCAGGCGCCATTGCCGAGATGCTCGGTGTGCCCAACTCGTCCCTATCGTTCCATCTGGCGCAGCTCACGCGCGCAGAGTTGATCCAGCAGCGGCGGCAGGGACGCTCGCTCATCTACACGGCCAACTATGGGGCGATGAACGCGCTGGTCGGCTACCTCATGGAGAATTGCTGCGGCGGTGCGGCCTGCGCGCCGACGGCACAATGCGGCGAGGATGCCGCGCAGCCTCAGGAAAGGATTTCCGCATGAAGCGTCTGCATGTCCACGTCGGCGTCGCCGATCTGAGCACGTCCATCGGGTTCTACTCAACCCTGTTTGGAGCGGAGCCGACCGTGACGAAAGATGATTATGCCAAGTGGATGCTGGAAGACCCCCGCGTCAATTTCGCGATCTCCTCGGGCAACCACGCTGCCAAAGGCATCGAGCATCTCGGTATCCAGGTCGAAGACGGCGAGGAATTGACCGAGGTTTACGATCGGCTCAAGGCAGCCGATCGTCCTGTCTTGGAGGAAGGCGCGACCACCTGTTGCTACGCCAAGTCGGAAAAGAGCTGGATTGCCGATCCGGACGGCATCGTCTGGGAAGCTTTTCTCACCAATGGCGACGCCACAGTCTACGGCGATAGCCCCGCGCTGGCGGCTCTTTCCACCAATGCCGCCGACGGCGCATGCTGCGCCCCGGCCGTGCCCGCACAATCAGCGAGCTGCTGCGGATGAGCGTTACCATCTACCACAACCCGGCATGTGGGACGTCGCGCAACACCTTGGCGCTGATCCGCGCAACAGGGATCGAGCCCGAAGTGATCCACTATTTGGAGAGCCCGCCAAGCCGGGAAGAACTGGCCTCGCTCATCCAGCACATGGGCATCGGCCCACGCGATCTCATCCGCGAAAAGGGCACGCCTTACGCGGAGCTTGGGCTTGGGGAGCCGTCGCTCACGGACGACCAACTCATCGACGCGATGATGGAGCATCCGATCCTGATCAATCGCCCGATTGTGGTGGGGCCGAAGGGCGCAAGGCTCTGCCGCCCGTCCGAAGAGGTGCTGTCGGTCCTCGACCGGACTCTTGACGCCGATTTCGTGAGGGAAGACGGCGAGGTTGTGCCCGCCAATGGCTGATGCTGGATTGGCGGCGCGGCCCGCAATGTCGAAGTTCGAGCGGTATCTTTCGGTATCGGTGCTGCTGTGCATCGTAGTCGGCATCGCTCTCGGGGCGGCCGTTCCGGGCGCCTTCGCGGCAATAGCCGCTGCCGAGATCGCGCGGGTCAACCTGCCCGTTGCGGTGCTCATCTGGCTGATGATCATTCCCATGCTGCTCAAGATCGATTTCGGGGCGCTCGGGTCGGTTCGTCAGCACTGGAAGGGCGTCGGTGTCACCCTGTTCATCAACTGGGCAGTGAAGCCGTTTTCGATGGCGGCGCTGGGCACCTTCTTCATCGGCTGGCTCTTCGCGCCGCTGCTGCCCGCTGGCGAGATATCCTCCTATATCGCCGGCCTCATCATCCTGGCCGCCGCGCCGTGCACGGCGATGGTCTTCGTCTGGTCGAACCTCTGCGAAGGGGAGCCCAATTACACGCTTAGCCAGGTTGCGCTGAACGATCTCATCATGGTGTTCGCCTTCGCACCCATCGTCGGGTTGCTGCTAGGCGTAGCGTCGATCACCGTGCCCTGGGACACATTAATGCTCTCAGTCGTGCTTTATATAGTGATCCCGGTCGTGATCGCGCAGCTGATGCGAGGGCGCGTGCTGGCAACGGGCGGACAGCCTGCGCTCGACAGATTGCTTGGCGTGCTTGGGCCGATCTCGCTCGTCTCACTGCTGACGACGCTTGTATTGTTGTTCGGCTTCCAGGGTGAGCAGATCCTGGCGCAACCGCTGGTCATTGTGCTCCTCGCTGTGCCCATCCTGATCCAGGTCTATTTCAACGCCGGCCTGGCATACTGGCTTAGCCGCAAGTTCGGTGTGGCCTGGTGCGTTGCCGCGCCAGCGGCGCTGATCGGCGCTTCGAACTTCTTCGAACTCGCCGTCGCCGCCGCCATTTCGCTGTTCGGCATCAATTCCGGAGCAGCACTGGCCACGGTCGTCGGAGTGCTGGTGGAAGTGCCGGTGATGCTTTCGGTCGTGGCCATCGTGAAGCGGTCGCGCGGCTGGTACGAACGACAAGAAGCGCTCGCCTAGGCCAAACTGCGGACATACGATGACGGTCCATAGGAACGCGGCACCAGCAGCATTTCCATCGTGGTTCAACGACCACTGGCGGATCCTCTTGACCCTGACACGATGTCAAACATCATAAGGTGCCGCATACCGATTCGCTTCGAAGGAGCCGGACATGCACGAGACCCATAAGCACCACGACTGCAAGCATGGCTCGCCCGCGGCTCTTCCGGGCGAGCACGATGGCGGGATAACGACCGACCCGGTCTGCGGCATGAAGGTGGATAGCCGCACCAGCTCTCACCGGTTCGAGCTCGACGGAGCGCCCTACTGGTTCTGCAGCGCCAGCTGTCTTGGCAAGTTCCAGGCCGATCCGCAGCGCTATCTCTCGGCCCCGACTTCGGAAGCAAGAACAGCGGGTCTGTCAGATGTGCCCGCCGGCACGATCTGGACGTGCCCAATGCATCTCCAGATTCGCCAGAATGGTCCCGGCACCTGCCCCATCTGCGGCATGGCACTGGAGCCGCTCGAGCCGACGCTGGAGGAAGGTCCCAATCCCGAGCTCATAGACATGACGCGGCGCTTCCGGGTGAGCGCCGCGTTCAGCGTCCCGCTTGTGGTTCTGGTCGTCCTGATGGAACTACTCGGCTGGGAAGTGATGCCCATGCGCACGTCCCAATGGGTGCAGCTGGTGCTCGCGGCGCCGGTCGTCCTGTGGGGCGGCTGGCCGTTCTTCGAGCGATTCTGGCAGTCGCTGCGAACCCGGAACCTCAATATGTTCACACTCATCGGGCTCGGGGTGGGGGTCGCCTTCGGCTACAGCCTGGTCGCGACCCTCGCGCCCCAGATATTTCCTCCAGCGCTCCGAACCATGGGTGGCTTGGTGCCCGTCTATTTCGAGGCTGCGGCCGTTATCACCACGCTCGTGCTGCTAGGTCAGGTTCTCGAGCTTCGCGCCCGTTCCGCCACCGGAAAGGCGATCCGCGCCTTGCTCGGCCTGGCTCCCAAGACCGCCCGCAAGGTCAACTCCGACGGTAACGACGAGGACGTCGAACTGGACCTTGTGCAGGTCGGCGATCTGCTTCGCATTCGGCCCGGCGAAAAGGTACCGGTCGACGGAATCGTGATCGAGGGCAGGAGCTCAATCGACGAATCCATGATCAGCGGCGAGCCCGTCCCAGTTGAAAAGAGCGAAGGTGACCGGGTCACCGGCGCCACGGTGAACGGAACCGGCGGTCTGGTCATGCGCGCCGATCGCGTCGGCCGCGATACGATGCTTTCGCAGATCGTCCGGATGGTTGCCGATGCACAGCGTTCGCGCGCACCGATCCAGGCCCTTGCCGACAAGGTTTCCGGCTGGTTCGTTCCCGGTGTCGTGCTGATCGCCATCGCCACCTTCATCGTGTGGAATTTCGTAGGGCCCGAACCGCGCGCCGCGCACGCACTGGTCAATGCGGTAGCGGTGCTCATCATCGCCTGTCCGTGTGCGCTCGGTCTTGCGACGCCGATGTCGATCATGGTGGGAACCGGTCGCGGGGCGACATCTGGAGTACTGGTCAAGAACGCCGAAGCTCTCGAGCTGACGGAAAAAATTGACACTCTGGTTGTCGACAAGACTGGTACCCTGACTGTCGGCAAGCCGAAGCTGGTCAAAGTTCAGCCGACAGGTGGTTTCGATGAGAGCGAAGTTCTCCGCCTGTCCGCGGCGCTGGAACGCGGGAGCGAACACCCGCTGGCAGCGGCGATCGTCGAAGGTGCGAACGACCGGGGGATCGTGCTGCCGGAGAGTTCCGATTTCGCCTCGATAACCGGCAAGGGCGTAACCGGGCGGGTGGATGGACGCCAGGTCGCGTTGGGCAACGCTGCCCTCCTCGAAACGATCGGCGCGAACACCGGCCCGCTTGAAGGTCAGGCAGACCGGCATCGTTCAGACGGCGAAGGCGTCATGTTCGTCGCCGTCAATGGAAAGCTCGCCGGCATCGTGGTGGTCGCGGATCCGATCAAGGATAGCGCTTCCGAGGCCGTCGCGGAACTGCGCCAGAGCGGCATCCACGTCGTAATGATGACCGGCGACAACCGCCGGACAGCGGAAGCAGTGGCTCGCCGCGTCGGGATCGACGAAGTGATGGCGGATGTCCTGCCCCAGCAGAAGCAGGCGAAAGTAGAGGAGCTCCGTCGCGCGGGACGGCGCGTGGCAATGGCTGGAGACGGCATCAACGACGCGCCGGCTCTCGCGGCTGCCGACGTTGGCATTGCCATGGGCACGGGCACCGACGTGGCGATGGAAAGCGCCGCGATCACCCTGGTCAAGGGCGATCTGCGGGGGATCGTCCGCGCGCGCAAGCTGAGCCGCGCGACCATGGCGAATATCCGGCAGAACCTTTTCTTCTCGTTTGTGTTCAACGCCGCCGGCGTGCCCATCGCGGCAGGGGTTCTGTACCCGTGGTTCGGCCTCCTGTTGAGCCCGATCATCGCAGGTGCGGCGATGGCGTTCAGTTCGGTGGCGGTCATCGGCAATTCGCTGCGCTTGCGGAGCATCCACTTGTGAAGATCGGCGAAGCCTCCA
Organism: Tsuneonella amylolytica; assembly: GCF_003626915.1. Lineage (NCBI taxonomy): Bacteria > Pseudomonadati > Pseudomonadota > Alphaproteobacteria > Sphingomonadales > Erythrobacteraceae > Tsuneonella > Tsuneonella amylolytica. The sequence continues at coordinate 1,927,037 of NZ_CP032570.1, read as the reverse complement.
GCGCGTCCGGCGTGAGCCAGCGGATGATCCGGCATTACGAGAAGGTGGGTTTGATCCCTGCTGCCCCAAGGAGAGATTCGGGATACCGGGACTATGATCGGACAGACGTTCACACGCTCGCCTTCATCGGGCGGGCCCGCGATCTTGGCTTCGGTATCGAGGAAATACGGCAGCTGCTGGGGCTCTGGCAGGATCGCAGCCGCGCCAGTGCCGAAGTCAAGGCACTTGCTCTCGCCCGTGCGGCCGAATTGAGTTCCAAGTCTCGGCAGTTGGATTCGATGCGCCGATCGCTGGAGCACCTGGCCGCCGAATGTCACGGCGATCAAATGCCCGATTGCCCCATCCTCGATGACCTTGAGTCCGTGGGATGATGCGGGCGCATAGGGGCAAACGTGGAAAGCAAGCGCGTACCTTGGACCTCACAAGGAAATTGACCCCTGTTCCGCCCGCGCCTAGGACAAATTCCTGATGCTTCGCCGAATCCATCTCATCCTGGCAGCGCTGGCCATGGTGGTCGCACCTCTCGCCATGCAGTCCGGCGTGGCCATGGCGGCGATGCCGATGGATCATCGCGAGATGGCGAAAACAGGGCATTGCGGCGACGAGAATTCCGGCGGCGACGACGAGTCCGGCGCGATGACACAGTGCTGTGTCGCGATGTGCTCGGCCGTGGCGCCGCTCGGCTCGCCCGCGCTCGACCCGGTCGTCTATCATGCGCCCATTCTCGCCGGCTTCCGGTCGACCGAGCATCGTGCGTTCCTGGCGAAGCTTCCAACACCGCCTCCCAAACTTGCGTGAAATCGCTCTTCTTTCGATTTCACGGAGTTTAGGAACATGAACAAGTTGATGACTGCGGTCGCTTTGGCGATCGCTCTTCCCGGCGTCGCGCACGCCCAGGCCGCTCCTGCGGAAAAGCCGAAGATGGAATGCTGCGAGAAGATGAAGGAGAAGTGCGCGTGCTGCGACAAGATGGCGGGCAAGCCCGCCAGCGGCACCGCGGCGCCTTCCGCGGATGATCCGCACGCAGGCCATAACATGACGCCGACGGCCCCCGCCAACGGGCACGCGCACCACTAAGCACGACTGACCTGCCGGCGGGGCGTCAGTCCCGTCGGCAGGCGATCGTCTTCGCGCCAGTGAATCAGGGAACTCCCTCATGAATGAACTCGTCCTCGGACGGCGTGCGCTGCTGCGCGCCGTCGCTATGTCCGGCGCAGGCTTCGGCTTGGCGCAGGCTCTGCCCGCCTGGGCCCAGCCGCTCTCGAAAGGCCTCGTGCGCCCGTTGCCGACAGTCGGTGGCAACGACATTGCGCTTACCATCGGTCAGGTCAACGTCGAGGTGGACGGCAAGGTCACCCGCGCCGTCGGCATCAACGGCACCGTGCCGGGCCCGCTGATCCGCCTCAAGGAAGGCCAGCGGGTACGCCTGCGCGTGCAGAACACGCTCGATGAGGACAGCTCGATCCACTGGCACGGCCTTCTCGTGCCGTTCGAGATGGATGGCGTTCCCGGCGTCAGCTTCCCCGGCATCATGCCGCGCTCGACGTTCGACTACGAGTTCGATCTCAGCCACGCCGGTACCTACTGGTATCACAGCCACAGCGCCTATCAGGAAGAAGACGGCGTGTATGGCCCGATCGTGATCGATCCGGCGGGACCCGACTCGGTCGCCTACGACCGCGAGCATGTGCTGGTGCTGTCCGATCACAGCCCGCTCGCCGGCGCGACGATCTACCGCAAGCTCAAGCAGATGGGCGGGCCCTACTTCAACCGGCAGCGCATGACGCTGTCGGGACTGCTCGCAGGGCGCGACCTCACTGCGAAGGAGCGCTGGGAATGGGCGCAGATGCGGATGGACGCGGCCGACATCGCCGACGTCACCGGGTCAACCTACGCCTTCACCATCAACGGCTTCGGCCCCTACGACAATTGGACCGGCCTGTTCACGCCCGGCGAGCGAGTGCGTCTGCGCGTGATCAACGCGTCGGCGCAGACGACCTTCAACATCCGCATTCCCGGCCTGCCGATGACGGTCGTCCAGGCCGACGGTCTCAACGTGCGGCCGGTCACCGTGGACGAGTTCCAGATCGGCACCGCCGAGACCTACGACGTCGTCGTTACACCCGGGGACCGCGCCTACAGTTTTGTCAGCGAGGCGAGCGACCGGTCGGGCTTGGGCCGCGCGACCCTTGCGCCGCGCGAGGGCATGAGCGCGCCGGTTCCGCCGCTGCGCCCGCGCCCGCTCCTGACCATGAAGGACATGGGCATGGGCGACATGGACCATTCCGGGATGGATCATGGCGCGATGGGCAGTGGATCATCGAACCCGGCGAAGGTACGCGGCGTCGATCCGACTGCCCAACAGAACGCCTCCGGCGAGTTGTGGAAGCTGACCGGCTGGAAAGAGACAGGCGCCGTAGTTGCAACGGCAGCGGCGGCTGGCATGGCGGGTATGGATCACGCGGCGATGGGGCATGGCTCCGCTGCGGCATCTCCGGCGGCAGCACCCATGGACCACGCCGCGATGGGACACACGGCCCCGGCGGCCGCCGGCCAGGCAGCCGCTCCGATGGACCATGGCTCGATGGGCATGCGCGACTTCGCCAACGCGCCGCAGGTCGACAGGAACCCGGGCGTGCAGACGATCTCGCCGATGCCGGTGGATCGCATGGGCGATCCGGGGACGGGCCTCGAAGATGTCGGCCACCGTGTGCTGACCTATCGCGATCTCATGGCGCTCGAGCGCAATCCCGACGTGCGCGCGCCGTCCCGCCAGCTCGACATCCACCTCACCGGCAACATGGAACGCTACATGTGGTCGTTCGACGGGGTGAAGATGAGCGAGCCGGCCGAGCCGATCCCGTTCCGCCATAACGAACGCGTGCGCGTGCGACTGGTCAACGACACGATGATGCAGCACCCGATCCATCTGCACGGCCATTTCTTCGAGCTGGTGACGGGTCATGGCGCCTGGTCGCCGCGCAAGCACACGGTGAACGTGCAGCCGGGCGGGACGGCGACCTTCGACGTCACCCTCGATGCGCAGGGCGACTGGGCGTTCCACTGTCACAACCTCTACCACATGACCGCCGGGATGATGCGTGTCGTCACCGTGCGTCCCGACAAGGGAGACGCGTAAGATGATCTGGCTTCACAGACTTCCCCTGCTTGCCGTGGCGGCTTTCGCCAGCGTGCCAGCAGTCGCGCAAGAACAGGCTTCGCCGGACCAGACATCGGTCCCTACCGCAGCCACGAGTTGCACTCCCGAGCATGCTGCCATGGGGCATTGCACGCTGCCGGCAAATCGATCGGCGGTCGCTCAGCCGCAGCCCGGGCCCAAAGCGCCGCCTACCTGCCTGCCCGAGCACGCCGCGATGGGACATTGTACGTTAACGGAAAACCAACCGGCTGCCGCTCAGCCACTTCCGGTACCGCAAGCGCCGAGCACTTGCCTGCCCGAACATGCTGCAATGGGCCATTGCACGCGTCCCGCTGCCGCTCCCACAGCGACGCCACAGACCGCGTCCCCGGCCCAAACCACTTGCTCGCCGGAGCATGCGGCGATGGGGCATTGCACACTCCCCGCAGCGCAACCTGTGGCTCAGGTGACGTGCGCGCCGGAACACGCGGCGATGGGACATTGCACCCCGGCCGAAACGATCACGGCAGAGGGGACGAACCTCCCTGCCGGCTCGGGCACGGCTCCGCCCGTGCCCACGGACTACGCCGCGGACGCGATCTATGGCCCATCCGCGATGGCCATGGGGCGTCACCATCTGTCGCTGCATCACGGCGGCCAGAACTTTTCGATGGTTATGCTCAACATCGCCGAGGTGAAGATCAAGAGCGGGCGGGACGCCTACGAATGGGGCGGCGAGGCCTGGTATGGCGGAGACATCAATCGGCTGGTGGTCAAAACCGAAGGTGAAGGCGAGTTCGGCGCCGGGGTGGAATCGGCTGAGGTCCAGGCGCTCTATAGCCGCGCCATTGGCCCTTACTTCGATCTTCAGGCCGGTGTCCGGTACGATTTCGAGCCAGACCCATCGCGCGTCTACGCCACGATCGGATTCGAGGGGCTGGCGCCGGGTTTCTTCGATGTCGAGGGCGCGCTGTTCCTGTCGGATCGGGGCGAACTGTTGGGCCGGCTCGAAGGCTACTACGACCAGCGCATCACCCAAAAGCTGATCCTGCAGCCGCGTGCCGAGCTCAATTTCGCGGCTCAGAGCAGCGAGGACATTGGTGTCGGCGCGGGTCTGACCGATGCAGAGATCGGCGTCCGGCTGCGCTACGACATCGCCCGCGAATTCGCTCCTTACGTGGGCGTCCAATACGAGCGGGCGTTCGGCAGGACGCGCGATTTCCTGCGTGATGAAGGCGAATCTGCCGGAGGCTTTAGCTTCCTGGCGGGCATTCGCTTCTGGTTCTGAGGGGAGAAGAGCAATGTTGATAACGACCATGATCGCAGCCTTGCTGGCGCTCCAGGCGGCACCAGGGCACCATCCTTCAAAAGCGGGGCCGACGGCACCGCAAACCGCGCCGCTCGGCGCCGACGAGAGCGCCGTTCGCGACGTGCTGGCGCGCTACAAGTCCGCGATAGAGCGGCTGGACGCGAGCGGCACCGAAGCGCTCTTCACCGAGGATTCCGCGGTGTTCGAAACCGGCGGGGTCGAAGGCACCTACAAGGAGTATCTCGCGCATCATCTGGGGCCCGAGCTCGCGGCTTTCCGCGCGTTCGCGTTCTCCGACTACGCGGTCGCGGTGCGCATCGAAGGCGATCTCGCGCTCGCAACCGAGACCTACAATTACCGGATCGAGACGGAGAGCGGTGAGATCGCGATGCGCAGGGGCGTCGCCACGAGCGTGCTCACGAGAACGGCGGATGGCTGGAAGATCCTGGTCATGCACAATTCGGCGCGCAAGCCGAAGGGGACCTGAGATGAGCATGTTCATCCGACGATCGCATCGCTTGCTGGCGCGGTCGGTGCTGGCGATACTGGCAGCCATTGCCGTGCTGTCGATGCCAGCTGCGCCCGTCTCGGCGCACAAGGATCACAAGGCGAAGCAGGAGGCAGCGCAACTCGAGGCACAGCGCGCGGCTGCGGGTGGATCGGCGCAAAGTGCTCCCATGGCGCACGACATGGCGATGCCGGGTCATGCCACGGCCATGGCCGCCATGAACGAGATAGACGATCCGCCGAAGAGCGTCGCGGCGCGGCTGCTCGACTGGCTCGGCCGCTTCCATCCCATGCTGGTGCATTTTCCAATAGCCTTCATTCCGGCGGCGCTCTTCACCGCCATCGTCGGGCGCAAGCGGCCCGGCTTCGCGAAGCCCGTCCAGTTCCTGGTGGTGACCGCAGGAGTGACCGCTCCGTTCGCCATGCTGTCGGGCTGGCTGAGCGGCGGGTTCGAACTCGGCCTCGACGACTGGATGATGCAGAGCCACCGCTGGCTCGGGACCGGCATCGGGATCGGGGCGTTCGCCTTGGGTGTGTTCGCGCTCAGGCGCCCCGAGCAAGACCGCGGCTCCGGCATGATCGTCGGCCTGTCGATCCTGACAGCGGCGATCCTTGTGCAGGGGTGGTTCGGCGGTGCGCTAGTGCACGGCGTCGATCACCTGAACTGGTAAGGAGAACGACCGATGGAAGACCACGCAAAGTGCGCGCATCACGAGGTGGGCTCGAAGCCCTACATGATGCTGGCCGTCAATCTCGGCCTGAGCCTGCTGGTGATGTATGTCGCCATGTTCGCCATGATCTGGAGCTGGGGCGAGTTCATCCAAAACGTGAACTTCTTTTACATGGCGCTGGTCATGTGGGCGCCAATGGGCGCGATCATGCTTGCGACAATGGGAGGTATGTATCGCAACCGGAAGCTCAACGCCGCGCTCTATGTAGCCTTTGCGGCGATCTTCGTCCTGTCGCTTGTCGGCATCCGGCAACAGAGCCTCGTCGGCGATGACCAGTTCCTGCGCTCGATGATTCCACACCACTCAGGTGCTATCCTGATGTGCGAGGAAGCCAAGCTCACCGACCCCGAGATACGCCAGCTCTGCGGCGAGATCATCCAGGCCCAGAAAGATGAGATTTCCCAGATGAAGCGCATCATGGACCGCCTCTGACCCAACACGATCTGCAACCATGGAGATATTCAGTGATCCGAATGACCGGAATTGGCGCGCTAGCGCTCCTTGCTTCACTCGGCGCCTGCGGAAGCCCTGAACAGCCTGCCGACGACACCGCGCCCGCCAACGAAATGACCATGGACGGCCCCTATGCCAAACCCGAGATGGCGATGGACAAGGCGATGAAGGCCGCGGTCGGCGTCAATGCCGCCGACACCTGGGTCAAGAAGATGATCGCGCACCACGACGGCGCGATCGACATGTCGCGGATTGTGCTCGGCCTCCAACCCACCGCCGATGTCGCGAAGATGGCGCAGATGACGATCGACAACCAGGGCGCCGAGATCGAAGCGCTCAAGGCGCTCGCCCGCAACGGCACCGCCGATCCGGAAAGCGCCAGGCTCTACGAAGCGGCAATGACCGAGATGCACAGCGAAATGATGGGGGCATCGGGCGCGACCCCTTCGGAGACCTATCTCGCCAAGATGCTCGCCCACCACCGCGGGGCCGTCGCGATGTCGGACATCGCACTCGCGAACGGCGCGAGCGGGGCCGTGCGCGCGCAGATCGTGGAGACCCGGTCAGAGCAGCTCAAGGAAGTGGGGATGGTCGAAGCCATGCTGCGCGGCAAGCCGATGGCCATGCAGGCGCAAGCCAAGAGCGAAACCTCTGCGCCGGCGGCTACCGCGAAACCTGCTGCTCCGAAGGCTGCCGATGCAAAGCCGGCCCCGGCCAAAGCGGCTGCGCCCAAGCCCTCGGCGGAACCTGCAGCGGAGCCCGACGCGTCGCCTACCTGCGCTCCCGAACATCGGGAAGCGGGCCACTGCTGATCGCCCCTTGATGGCCCCGGCGAGAACTTCGCCGGGGCCACTCTCATCCAAGGCCGGAGCTTTCGCCCGCAGATGCGAACCCACGTAATCGCCCGCAAGACGCATAAATGGATCGGGCTGTTCGTCGGCCTGCAGGTGGTCGTCTGGTCGCTTAGCGGCCTTTACATGACCATCGTCCATATCGATACGATCCACGGCGACCATCTCATTCGCGTGGCGTCCATTCCGGGCGTCCATGCGAACGCCTTGCGGGATCCGCTCGCGCTTGCCGCGCGGGAGAAAGCTTCCAGCATCAGGCTGGCCTGGGTTGATGAGCGCCCGATTTATGTCACCGAAGGGCCCTCGGGAGAGCGCGCCTTCGGGGCAACCTCGGCTACGCGGTTGGACCCGCCGAACGAGCAGGCAATCAGAGCCCTGGCTTCGTCGTACTACACCGGGTCCGAGTCCATCGCATCGGTCGAACTCTTTACGGATGTGCCCGGGGAAATCCGCGGACGAACGCCTCCGCTCTGGCGGGTGGAGTTCGATCATTGGAACAGTCCGACCTTCTATCTCTCACCGGTTACCGGCGAACTGCTGTCGCGCCGGCACGAACTGTGGCGCGTGTTCGACTTCGTGTGGATGCTCCACATCATGGATTATGACGAGCGCGAGAACGTCAACAACTCCCTTCTTCGCGTCTTCACGTGGGGCGCGGTACTGATGGCGCTTTCGGGCATCTGGTTGCTTTTCCATGCCTTTCCCAAGCGCAAGAAGAAGGGGCGCAGCACCCTATGACAATCAAGTCGACCTGGCTGCGGAAAATCCACAAGTGGGTCGGGCTGGCGATCGGCCTGCAGTTCGTGATCTGGGCAATCAGTGGCGCCGCGATGGCGCTGCTAGACATGGAGGCGGTTGCCGGAGGCCCCCGGCCTCAAGCGACCCAAGCGGCAGTCGCTGGCGAAGCGACCGCGTGGCCAGGGATCGTCCGCGAGTTGGGCAGCGCAGAAATCGAGGGTCTGCGGCTGAAGACTCTGCTTGATCGGCCGGTGGTCGAAGTGCGGACCGCGCGATCGACCCGGATGTTCGATGCCCGAACGGGAATTCCAGTGACGATCGATGCGCCCGCCGCCCGCGCCATTGCGCAGTCGAACCATCCCAACGGGGCGAGGCCCGGCGCGGCGAAGCTTCTTACCGAGCGATCGCTGCCGGTCAGGGACCACGAGCCGCCGATCTGGCAGGTCGATTTCGCCGACGACGACGCGAGCACATATTACGTGTCGGCCACCACGGGCGCCGTGCTCGAGCGGCGGAATGACACCTGGCGCTGGTGGGATTTCTTCTGGATGCTTCACAACATGGATTACGCCGACAGGACAAGCTTCAACCATCCGCTGATCATCACCGCCGGCGTCGCGATGGCGTGGCTGGCGGTGACGGGCTTTTGGCTGCTGTTCCGGACGATGTGGAAGCATGATCTCGCTTGGGTCCGCGCGCGCCGGGAGCGCATATCTCGGTGAGATGCAGCAATCTTCGCGCTCAGCACAACCTTGCGTGGCCAAGACCAGACTGTTCGGCGAATTTTTCACCCGCGTGTTCGATCAGAATCTGGCTGCAACAAGCCTGCACCCGAACTAGCAGCCTCGCGCTGGATAGGCCTGAAGATTATTGGCCGTTCATCTGCCGGTCGCTGTCGCCGCTAGATTCGGGGTACCCCCGCTTTGCACCGCATTACGCACTGGCCGCCCGTGTCCATGAGCGACTGATGGGAAAAGGGACGATGAGCTGAAGCCTAACGCGTCGGCTCCGACACCTCACGTACTAGATCGCCAGTCTCATGCTCACTAGCATGGCGCGCAATATCAGCTTGGGACACGATCCCACAGCACTTACCGGCGTCATCGACGACGGGGAGACGACGGACTTGGTTCTCTTCCATCTTTTTGCAGCACTCAGCAACGCTCGCATCGATGGTCACGGTGACGGGAGAAGATGACATGATCTCCTCCACCTTCGTTTCGGCAGATTTGCCTTGGGCAACGCAGCGGCAAGCGATGTCGCGATCGGTAATGACGCCGACCAACCCACCATCTGCGTCGATCACTGGAATTTGGCCGCAGTCGTTGCTTGCCATCAGCGAGGCGGCTTCCTTCACACTGTCCGACGGGCTGCAGCATGCCGGATCCTTCGTCATCAGTTCGCGAATTTCCACATCGTCTCTCCTAAGCTCTTGAAGTGGCCGCGCGCCAATCGCGCGCTCAGTCGTCCAACGCAGCGCGGGGCTCCGACGTTCCTTTCAGCGAGAGATCCCATGGGCTTCTTTCGCCCCGTTCATACCTCATCGTCGGAACGACGGCATATCTTGAGGTTGTCTAGCTGCAATTGCCGTGGCATTGGCGCGCGGTCGATGACACTTCGCTCAACCTCGCCCTTCCGGACACTCGCGGCTCTGCTGCTTTTATTCGCCGTGGTTTTCGGGGGCGCGTCCGATGCGGTCGCGTGCGGTGACGTGGGAGCGTCGGTGGAGCAGGCGACTCAATCCGTCGATACTTCGCCGGCACCCGAAAAAAAGAGCAGCGATGACGCGCAGCAAGACGCGCTGTGCGCGCATGGCCATTGTCACAACGTAGCGCAGGTGGATAGTGGAGTCGCGCTGGAGGCCGAGCAATTGGCGCCGGATCCGCTGCACTTTGCCCTGCGTACGGTCGCGCTAAACGGAGCTGAAATCACCTTAGACAAAGAGCCGCCTCGGGCCTGACACCAGCCGTGCTGCAGTCGCAGCGCGTGTTTAGTGTCAGCAGAGGAACTCTCAAAAATGCCTTTCCAAATGCGAGTCCGCGCCTCTTGGCGCCGGATTCCTGGCCCGCGATCGAGCGCGATCGGTCATGCGAGCGGATATGCTCGGCTTGCCGTTGCGACTGCGGTTCTTTCCCTCAGCCTCACGGCAGCAAGCGCGCAGGTAAGTTCGCCGGCAACGCCGCAGGTCGGCTCGCCGACGATCGGTCCGCCTGCGCCAATCGAGCGCACTACAAGCGATGCACCCTTGCCGCTGCTGGTGCCGAGCAACGAGCCGCTGCCTGACAACCTTACCCTTGAAGGTGCGTTGGGGGCGGCCGAGGCGCGATCACCGGCGATCGTAGCCGCCCGGGCATCTGTAGCGGCGGCACAGGGGAGGCTCCGCCAGGCGGGATTCAGAGACAACCCCGAACTCAGCGTCGAGGTTGAGAACTTTCTGGGCACTGGAGAATTGAGCGGGCTGCAAAGCACTGAAGTGACCGTAGCGGTCAATCAAAGGCTCGACTTGGGAGGCCGGAGATCCGCGCGCCAGGCCGTGGGACGCGCCGAGCTCGCGGTGAGCGAGCTCCGCTTGCTCATCACGCGCGCGGAACTGGCTCGATCTGTAAGGCAACAGTTTGCGACAGCGGTCGCGGCACGCGACAGGCTGCGAATCGCGGCCGAGAACGAGCAGAGATCGCGCGAGCTCGCACGGATCGCCAACATTCTGGTCGAAGTTGGCCGGGAGCCGCCGCTGCGTGCGCTGCGCGCGCAGGCCGCAGCCAGCCAAGCCGCGGCAGAGCTTCGCGGCGCGCAAGCCGAAGAAGCCGCGTCACGCCGCACGCTAGCAGCCCTGTTCGGTGCGGACACCGCACCAAGCTCGATTGCGGGCGATCTCCGCGAGCCACTGACAGCCGCAAGTTTGCCGGTCGAATCGCTGGATGTGCGGCTCGCCAGTGCCCAGCTCGCTTTGGCCGAGGCGAGTCTCCAGCAACAGCTTGCGGAGCGGCGGCTCGATCCCGCGGTTGGACTTGGCATCCGCCATGTCCAGGAGCTTGGCGATCAGGCGCTCGTCGCGGGCTTTTCGATGCCGCTGCCGATCAGGAATCGCAACAGCGGCAATATCGAGGCCGCTCGAGCCGAAATCCGCGCTGCGGAGGCTGAGCGGACCAGTGCGCGTGTTGGTGCCAGCACGCGTATCGCCAATGCGACAGCCAATCTCAGCGCAGCCGACGCTCGTGTCGAAGCGCTCGAACGCGGCGCCATCCCCGAAGGTCGTGAAGCACTGCGGCTGGCGCAGCTATCGTACGAGGCTGGCAAGATCGAACTGATCGAGCTGCTCGATGCCCAGGCCGCGCTGACAAGTGCCGAAACCCAACTGATCGAAGCTCGCCTGGCGCAGGCCGAAGCCACCGCGGAACTCGCGCGCGCTACGGCGCAGTAAGGACACGACCATGGACCTCAATCCAGCTGATGATCGCAAAAGGCTCATCGCCATCGCCGGAGGCATCGCCTTGCTGGCGGGCGTTGGTGGAATAATTATCGGCCGTGCTACGGACGAGCCGACCGCAGCCGGTGCAACTGCCGAAGAAGCCGAGGCGGGCGAAGAAGAGGGCGAGGAGGATCACGGACCCGAAGGGTTTGTGGCCGTGCCGCTTGCAAATCTGGAAGCGGTCGGAATTCGGACCGAGCGTATTACTGCGGGCTCGCTTGGATCCGAAATCCTTGCCCAGGCGACCGCGACCGCTCCCCCGACCGGTCGCTCGTCCCTGACCGCTCGGGCGGACGGTGCGATCACGAGCATCTACAAGCGCCTCGGCGATGGAGTCGGTGCCGGTGAGACCGTCGCCTTGCTCGAGAGTCGCGAAGCGGCCGCGATCATCGCCGAGCGCGCTTCGGCCACAGCCCGCGCGCAGGCGACGGCCGCCGCGCTCAATCGTGAGCGGCGTCTGTTCGATGCCAAGATCACCGCTCGGCAGGATCTCGAGGCTGCCCAGGCCGAGGCTGCGCAGGCTCAGGCGGAGCTGCGCCGCACCCAGGCGGCGGTGACCGCGGCCGGGGTGACCTCAGACGGACGGCACATTGCCGTCCGCAGCCTGATCAGCGGCCGGATTACCAAGATGGATGCGGAGCTTGGCGCCTTTGTATCGGCCGGGACCGAGCTGTTCGAGGTCGCCAACCCGCGCAGCGTCCAGATCGAAGCGGCGGTGCCGTGGTCAGACGCTCAGCGCATCCGCCCAGGCGATCGGGCCGTGATCGAGCTGGGCGATGGGGCGACCCTGGATGCGGTGGTCCGATCGACCACACCCTCGCTCGACACCGAGAGCCGCGCCGCAACCGTGGTGCTGTCTCCGTCGGGCATTCCTGCCGGGCTGACCCAGGGCCAGGCATTTCGGGTCCGGATCACGCCGCGTGGTGGCGCGACTGGAAATCGCATCGTCATCCCGGAGGGTGCCGTCCAATCGGTGGAAGGCCGCGATGTCGTGTTCGTTCAGGTGAACGGCGGCTTCCAGGCAACCCCCGTGTCTGCGGGCCAACGCAGCGGTGGCCGCATCGAGATTCTCGGAGGCATCAAGCCGGGCGCCGTGATCGCCACTGAAGGCGCATTCGTTCTCAAGTCGCAGCTTGGCGCCAGCGAAGCCGAGCATTGATACAGGCACCTCCCCATTTTCGAGGCTTCGGCCGCGCCCGCGATGCTGATCTCGGCATTGCCGACCGCTTACGCCTCCCAGGAACGTATTTATGTTAGATCGTCTTCTCGACGCTTCGGTCCGATTTCGCTGGGTGGTCATCGCCCTTACCCTGCTCGTTGCGGCGTATGGCGCCTACCAGCTATTCCGCCTGCCGATCGACGCAGTGCCGGACATCACCAACAAGCAGGTGCAGATCAACACCCAGGCGCCGGCCTTGGGTCCACTCGACATGGAGCGGCTGGTCACGTTTCCGGTTGAGACGGCGATGGCCGGGATTCCCGGCCTAGAAAGCACGCGCTCGATCTCGCGCAATGGCTTCAGCCAGGTCACGGTGATCTTCGAGGACAGCGTCGATATCTTCTTCGCGCGGCAGCAAGTTGCCGAACGCCTTAACCAGGCACGCGAGAGCCTTCCCGAAGCGGTCGAGCCGCAGATGGGCCCGCTGTCGACCGGCCTCGGCGAAATCCTGATGTGGACGGTCGATTACAAACGGCCGTTGTCCAAAGAGTCGAGGATGATCGCCGGGCAACCCGGTTTTCAGCCCGACGGCGACTTCCTCACACCCGATGGGGAACGGCTAACGACGGATGTGCAGAAGGCAGCCTATCTGAGGACGATCCAGGATTGGGTGGTCCGGCCGCAGCTCCGCAGTGTCGAAGGGGTTGCTGGGATCGATTCCATCGGCGGCTACGAAAAACAGCTGGTGGTCCAGCCCGACCCAAGCCGCATGGCGGCTTACGGCGTCTCGTTCACTGAGCTCGCCGAGGCCCTCGAGCGCGGAAACATCTCGATCGGCGCCAACTTCGTGCAGCGCGCCGGCGAAGCCTTTCTGGTGCGAGCGGACGCCCGCATTCGCACCGAAGACGAGATCGGCCGAACGGCCATAGGAACCCGTGGAGGGGTGCCCGTGCTCGTCCGCGACGTTGCGACCGTGCAAAGCGGCGGCGATCTCAGGACCGGTTCGGCTTCCATGAACGGGCGCGAAGTGGTCGTGGGGACGGCCCTGATGCTGCTGGGCGGGAACAGCCGCATCGTTGCCGAAGACGTGCGCGAGCGGCTGGAGGAGGTCGCGAAGTCGATGCCTCCGGGCATCGCGGTGAACGTGGTCTACGATCGCGCCGCCCTGGTCGAAGCAACGATCGGAACCGTCGAGAAGAACCTGCTCGAAGGAGCCCTGCTCGTGGCAGCGGTGCTGTTCTGGCTGCTTGGCAATATCCGCGCGGCAATCATCGCGACGCTCGTGATCCCGCTTTCCTTCCTGTTCATGGCGATCGGAATGAATCGCTTCGGCGTGTCGGGCAATCTGATGAGCCTCGGCGCACTCGATTTCGGCCTCATTGTCGATGGATCGATCATCATCATCGAGAATTGCCTGCGCAGGCTGGCGGAGCGCCAGCATCATGAGGGCCGCCTGCTGAGCCTGCCGGAGCGCCTTCACGAAGTGTTCGAAGCCTCCAAGGAGATGCTCCGGCCCACCATCTACGGCCAGGCAATCATCCTGCTCACCTTTGCGCCGCTGCTCACCTTCACCGGAGTCGAGGGCAAGACGTTCTCGCCGATGGCGATCACGGTCATGCTGGCGCTGGTGGGTGCTTTCATCCTGTCGCTGACCTTCGTGCCGGCGATGGTCGCCGTCCTCATACGCGGCAAGGTCGCGGAGAAAGAGGTCAAGGCGGTTGCCTGGTACAAGGAGCGGTACGAACCCGTGCTGCGCCGAGTGGTCCAGCGGCCTTGGCCGTGGATTGGTGGCGGCTTGGCCACCATGGCGGCAGCCTTTCTTGTCTTCACAAGTCTGGGGCGCGAATTCATTCCCACCCTCGACGAGGGCGATCTTGCCATGCAGTCGCTGCGCGTACCTTCGACCTCGCTCGAGCAGTCGACCAAGATGCAGCTGGCGGTCGAGCGCGCGGTGTCCAGCCTCCCGGAGGTGGCCTATGTGTACTCGAAGACGGGTACGGCCGAAGTCGCTTCCGATCCCATGCCGCAGAACGCATCCGATGCCTTCATCATCCTGAAGCCGCGCGACGAGTGGCCGGACGGAGTCGACAGCCGCGAGGACGTTCTCGCCCGGATCGATGACAAGCTGGGGGGCCTCGTCGGCAACGCCTATGAAACAAGCCAGCCGATCGAGCTGCGCTTCAACGAGCTTATCGCCGGTGTCCGCGGCGACATCGCGGTTAAGGTCTTTGGCGACGACATGGACGTTCTCAATCGCGTCGCGGGCGAAGTCGCAGCCGCGATGAGCGGTGTCGAGGGAACTGCGGATCTGAAGGTCGAACAGACCGAGGGCTTTCCCACGCTTGAGGTGCAGTTCGATCGCGAAGCGATCGCTCGCTACGGTCTGGCCATGGAGGACGTGACCGACACGGTCGCGGCGGCCCTGGGCGGACGCGAAGCCGGATTGGTGTTCGAGGGTGACCGCCGCTTCGACATCATCGTCCGGCTCGACAATCTCAACCGTGACGACCTCGACGTGGTCGGCTCGCTTCCCGTGCAGCTCCCCGAAGGTGCTTCCGGTGCCGGAACGTCCGTCCCGCTGCGCGAGCTGGTCGCCTTCCGAACGTCCGAAGGCCTGAACCAGGTCAGCCGTGAGAACGGACAGCGCCGAGTCGTCGTGCAGTCCAATGTGAGGGGCCGCGATCTCGGCTCCTATGTCGACGAGGCGCAGGAGCGGGTCGCGCAGGTTAAGCTTCCACCCGGTGTCACCATCACCTGGGGAGGGCAGTTCGAGAATTTGCAGGCAGCCTCGCAGCGCATCACCCTGATCGTGCCAGTGGTATTCCTGCTCATCTTTGGCATCCTGTTCCTGGCGGTGCGCAATTTGCGCTCTTCGCTGGCCGTCTATTCGGCGGTTCCGCTGGGGCTCGCCGGTGGCGCGTTTGGATTGGCGCTGGCGGGCTTGCCGTTCTCGATCTCGGCGGCGGTCGGTTTCATCGTGCTATCGGGGGTGACCGTGCTCAACGGTCTCGTGGTGATGACCAGCGTCCGTCAGCGGATCGATGCTGGACGACCGGTGGACGAAGCGATCGTCGAAGGCACTCTGGAGCGGGTCCGCGCGGTGCTGATGACCGGCATCGTGCCGGCGATAGGCTTCGTGCCCATGGCGCTGGCCACCGGGCGAGGGGCAGAGGTCCAGAAGCCGCTCGCGATCGTGGTCATCGGCGGCCTGATCGTCGCCACCATCATGACCCTCTACGTCCTTCCCGCGATCAGCCATCTCATCCTGAGGAAGCGCGGGGAGCCCCATCAGCCGGGCGATTTCGAGGACGGAATACCTGGGTCGGAACCGCTGCCAGCATGATCCGTCCAAGACCTGTCTTCGAGGAGAACACTTTGTGACGACACGCACACGCCTCGACCTTCCGCTCCTTCTCCCGACAGTTCCCGATGAAGCGGATCGCTGTGTCGCGAGGCTGCTTGACGAGCTGACCGAGCGTGACGGCGTGCGTGACGCGCATGTGATCGCTGCGATGGGGGACGAGCCGGCAAAGCTGTGTGTCCATTACGATCCGGAGAAGGTCGGGCTGGAACAGATACGCAAGGCGGCGCGCGCGGCCGGGGCCGCGCTGACCGCTCGCTTTGGGCACCTCGTGTGGCAGGTCGAGGGGATCGAGCAGGAGCGGCGGGCGCGGACCGTTGGGGAAACGCTGTGCCGCATCGAGGGCGTGTTCGAGGCGCAAGCAACGGGTAGCGGAGCTCTGAGAGTGGAGTTCGACCGGAGCCTCGTCGACGAAGCAGAGATAACGTCGGCGCTTGCCTCGCTCGGCGTAAGTTGCCGAGGCTCGAACACGCGCGCTACAGAGGCTTCGGGCGCTTCTCCCGATCCGGTTACGACCCCGACTGCTACTCCCGCCGGCAAGCACCCGCACGACCACGCCAAAGATGCCGAGCACTCCCATGATCATACCGAGGGCGGGGGCCACGCTCACGGCGGCGTATTTGGGTCGAACACCGAATTGTATTTTGCGCTCATCTCCGGCGTCGCGCTCGCTATCGGATTTGCACTGTCCTGGGCCGACGCCGCGCCGGAGGTTGTCTCCACTGCGCTCTACCTTGCCGCCTACTTCTTCGGCGGGTTCTTCACTGTCCGCGAAGCTATCGATTCCCTCAAACTGCGCCGCTTCGAGATCGATACGCTGATGCTCGTCGCGGCCGCCGGCGCGGCCCTGTTGGGGGAATTCGCCGAAGGGGCCTTGCTCCTGTTTTTGTTCAGCCTTGGCCACGCGCTCGAGCATTATGCCATGGGGCGCGCCAAGAAGGCGATCGAAGCGCTGGCAGAGCTAGCGCCGCAGACGGCGGTCGTGCGGCGCGGCAGCGCCACCGAGGAAGTGCCTGTCGAGGCGCTGGTCGTCGGCGACATTGTCGTCGTCAAACCCAACGAGCGCTTGCCGGCTGACGGGTTCGTGATCGAAGGCACCAGCAGCGTCAACCAGGCGCCGGTGACTGGCGAAAGCGTTGCGGTCGACAAGCAGCCGGTAGAGGATCCGGCAGCCGCTGCGGCCGCAGCGGACAGCGTCGCGGCCACGTCCAGAATATTCGCGGGCACGATCAACGGCTCTGGCGCACTGGCAATCCAGGTCACCCGTCTCGCCTCCGACACGACATTAGCCAAAGTCGTGAAGCTCGTCAGCGAAGCGGAGACGCAGAAGTCTCCCACTCAACGCTTCACCGACCGGTTCGAGCGCATTTTCGTGCCGGTCGTTCTCGGACTGGTGGTGCTGCTGCTGTTCGCATGGGTCGTGATCGACGAACCCTTCAGTGCCAGCTTCTATCGGGCGATGGCTGTTCTGGTCGCGGCCAGCCCCTGTGCTCTCGCGATCGCAACACCGAGCGCGGTCTTGTCGGGCGTGGCACGGGCGGCGCGCGGCGGGGTGCTCGTGAAGGGCGGCGGGCCGCTCGAGAACCTGGGCGCACTGAGCGCTATTGCGTTCGACAAGACGGGAACCCTGACCGAAGGGCGGCCGCGCGTGACGGATGTCGTTGCGGCGGCCGATGCAACGGAGCAAGAATTGTTGCAGACGGCGGTCGCGGTGGAAGCGCTCAGCGACCATCCGCTCGCCGCGGCGATCGTCCGCGATGGGACGGAGCGGCTCAAGGGCCCGGCCGCGAAGGCGACCGACCTTAAATCGATCACGGGACGCGGTGTCGAAGCCGTCGTCGACGGCCAGACCGTTCACATCGGACGCGACGAACTCTTTGCCGAGGCGGGCGGCGAACCGCTTCCCGATGCAGTGAAGGCCTCGGCGGATGAACTGCGTTCCCAGGGGCGGACCATTATGATCGTTCGCCAGGGTGCGCGGTACCTTGGCGTAATCGGGCTGATGGATACTCCTCGGTCGGCGGCTCCCGCAACGACTGCCCGCCTGCGCGAACTCGGCATCACGCGAATGATCATGCTGTCGGGCGATGCGACACCTGTCGCCAAGGCCGTCGCCGCGAGCGTCGGCATTGAGGACGCCTGGGGCGATCTCATGCCCGAAGACAAGGTCGAGGCGATCAAGAAGCTCCGTGCAGCGGAGAGCAAAGTCGCGATGGTCGGTGACGGCGTCAACGATGCGCCCGCACTTGCCACGGCCACGGTCGGAATTGCGATGGGAGCGGCCGGGTCCGACGTGGCGCTCGAAACCGCCGATGTCGCGCTGATGGCCGACGACCTGTCCAAACTGCCGTTCGCGGTCGATCTTAGCCGGCGCACGCGGCGGATCATCCGCCAGAACGTGTTCGTGAGCATGGGTGTGGTGGCAGTGTTGCTGCCTGCCACGATACTCGGGCTTGGGATCGGGCCTGCCGTCATTGCCCACGAGGGATCGACGTTGATCGTGGTCTTCAACGCGCTGCGGCTTCTGGCGTTTCGAGAGGTGCCTTTCGCCGGGAAACCGGCCACAAAGGAGCGCAAGGGATGAGCGAAGCCAATTTCGATCTCGGCTCGGCCGACAAACGAAAGACCCTGTGGCTGGTCCTGGCGCTCAACGTCGCCATCGCCGCAGGCTTTTTCGTGACGGCTTTTCTGGGGGATTCGAATGCACTCCTGGCCAACGGTGTCGACAACTCCTCGGACGCAGTTGTCTATGCTTTGAGCCTGTTGGCGCTGACGCGGTCACGTCGCTGGAAACGAGGCGCCGCGCGATTCTCAGGCGTGATGCTTCTGATCTTCGCCGTCGGTGTGATGGCCGATGCTGTGCAGCGTTATCTCAACGGCTCGACTCCCGGCGGCGCGCTCATGATCGGCATGGCGATCGTGGCTGCTGTCGTAAATCTGTGGTGCCTGCGCCTGCTGAACAAACTGAAGAACAAGGATGTCAATTTGCGCGCGGCAACGACGTTCAGCTTCAATGACTTCGTCTCGAACGGCGGCATCGTCTTTGCGGGAATCGCGGTCATGCTGACAGGGGCGAACTGGCCTGATTTGATTGTTGGCATCGCTGTCGCCTGCATCGCGGTTTATGGTGGGATCGAGATCTTGCGTGATGCTCACAAGGACACCCATCAGTAATTCTCAACCGCTCTGCTCGTACAGAAAAACTGGGCCATCCCCCCCGGCGTCAGGACAAATTGGAGCGTTCGAGAGGTTTCGATCGCGTCGTTAAAGACCAATCCCGCGCCGGGTCATATGTGCATACCTTGCCCAAGCAAGACGAGAGCCGCCTCCTTCAGCGACTCCGGCAAGGTGGGATGTGCATGGGTCGTCAGCGCGAGGTCTTCGGTCGTTCCGCCATATTCCATCAACAGCACCGCTTCCGGGATCATTGTGCCGGCGTCTGGGCCAATGATGTGGGCGCCGAGCAGACGATCGGTATTCGCATCCGCCAGCAGCTTGGTAATTCCACGGGTGTCGCCGTTGCAGCGCGCGCGGCTGTTCGCCAAAAATGGAAATGTGCCAGACTTGTATTCGACACCAGCAGCCTTCAATTGCTCCTCGGTTTGTCCAACGCTCGCGACTTCGGGCGAGGTGTAGATGACGGCCGGCACGGTGTTGTAGTCTACCCCAGCGTAACGTCCGGCGATCCCTTCCACGCACCTCACCCCATCCAAGGTCGTCTTATGCGCGAGCATCGGTCCGGCAATCACATCGCCAATCGCGTAAATCCCTGAAACCTGAGTCTTGAAACCAAGCTCGACCGGAATGCGCCCCTTGGGATCCAGCGTGATTCCCACCCGCTCCAGTTCCAGGCCGTCGGTGTACGGCCTGCGCCCCACCGCGACGAGTACGACATCGGCGGTGAGCGTCCCGGTTTCGCCGCCTTGAGCCGGTTCGACCGATACGAGCAGGTCGTCAGGGCGCTTCTCGACACCGGTTACCTTGGTTTCGAAATGAAATTCCAGGCCCTGCTGCTTCAGTGCCTTGAGCAGATGCCGCGCGATTTCACGATCCATGCTGGGGACAATGCCGTCGAGGAACTCGATCACCGTGACCTTGGCCCCCAGACGCCGCCAGACGCAGCCAAGCTCGAGGCCGATATAGCCGCCGCCGATCACGACCAGATGCTCTGGCACCCTCGTCAAGGAGAGTGCGCCGGTGTTGGAGACGATGCTCATCTCGTCGATATCGATCCCTGGCAGGCGCGCCACGTCGGACCCAGTCGCGACGAGTATGCCTTTGCTCGCGGTCAGCGATCGGGCACCGCCTTCGACCAAGTCAACGGTGAGCCGGTCGGCAGCCTCGAACCGGGCGCTTCCTCTCACCCATTCGACGCCGTTTTTCTTCAACAGGTGCTCGACGCCCTTGGTAAGCCCGGCGACGACCTCGTCCTTGCGGCTGATCAATTGGCCCAGGTTCAAGGCAACGCCGCCGATACCGATACCGTGCTCCTCCAGCCCCTCGCTCACTTCGGCGAACAGTTCCGTGGAATGGAGAAGAGCCTTGGAGGGAATGCAGCCGACATTAAGACAGGTGCCGCCCAGCGTGGGCCGACGTTCAATGCAGGCGACGCTCATCCCGAGCTGAGCTGCGCGGATGGCTGCTGGGTAGCCCGCGGTGCCACCGCCGATTACGATGATATCGAAGTCGTCGCTCATCCGTGGATCCTTGGTAGCCACATCTTTTGAAGTGAACGCCGCTCATGGCGAACCGGTCCGCAGCAGCCGACGCGCGCTGCTTTGCCCAATGCCACATCGCGATTATATTGAATTGGCGGGGCGGACGCCGGGCGGGATGCTCTTTCGGGCCACTCGCCGATTGTACCAGAAGCCGAACAGCACCGCGGCCAGCATGACCAACTGGGCGAGCACTGACTGCACCGTGGGGGTGAGGCCGAGCAGGTCGATCCGCGGCACGAGTGCGAGGGGCTGCACGTCGATCAACCCCGCCTCCTGAAGGGCCGCTACGCCTTTGCCGGCGAGGACGACGGCCAGGATGGCGATAAGGGCGGAGCTGTATGCGAAGAACCTCGCGATCGGAATTTTCCGGCTGTACCGGAGCATTCCGACGGCGATTACTGCAAGCAGAACAATGGCCGCGAGCGCTCCCGCGGCGACAGCGCCAGAATTGCCCTGGTTCCAAAGCGTTGCATAGAAGAGGACCGTTTCGAACACTTCGCGGTAGACGACGAGAAAGGTAAGCCCAAACAGAAACCAGGCAGACCGCTTCGAGAGCGCCTTGCTGAGCCGCTCGTTGATGTAGCGCTGCCATGCCCCGGCCTGGGCTTTCCCGTGCATCCAGATCCCGACCGACAGGAGAATTACCGCAGCCAAGATCGAACCGAAGCCTTCGGTCAGCTCGCGGCTCGCCCCGCTTACGCTGATCAGATACGTCGCTGCCGCCCAGGTGGCTACGCCAGCCACCAGGGCTGCCACCCACCCGCCATGAACGTAGCCCAGCACATCCTGGCGATCGGCCTTCCTGAGGAACGCGATCATCGCGATAACGAGGAGGAGCGCCTCCAGCCCTTCCCGAAGGAGAATGGTGAAGGCACCCAAGAAGCTGGATGCAGCGCTGGCCTTATCGGGGCTAAGCTGGACTTCGGCGTCTGTGAAAAGCGTCTGTACTACCGCGACTTGCGCTCGCACCTCGTCCACCGGCGCGCCGCGGCCGATGCGGGCGCGCAGCTCTGCCATCGCCCCTTCGATCCGCCTCATCAGCGAAGCATCACGCGCGGTCAGGAGCGGCTCAACGGGCTCGAAACCATCGAGGTAGGCAGAAAGCGCCAGATCGGTTGCTCTGGCCCGCTGGCCAGCTTCGTAGGCGTCGAGCGCCTCCTGCAATCGCTCCTTGGCCAGGCTGAGTGAGCCCTCCGCTCCGGAAAGAGCCTCTGGATTGCCGCGCAAGTAGGCGGTGACGGCCCGCGCCTTCTCGGCTCCCAGCTTCTCTTCAAGGTGCGCCGGGGTCATACCGGCCAAGACAGTCATGTTCGGGATCAGGCGGCGCAGCGCATCGTCATTCGACCAGGCCATGTCTCCAGAGCGAGCAAGCTTGTTTGGATACGCGTAGCGGCCAACGTGGAATGCGAGCGCCCATCGGTCATCAGGGCTGAGCTGTGCAAAGGAGGGCATGGCCGTGCCTTCGAGGCCCTGCTCGATGACCTGATAGAGGCCGAAGAGGCTCCGTTCACGCGCTCTAGCCTCGTCGGTGAAGTCGATCGGAGGCGGGTCCATGCCGCCCGCCGCCGAACCTCGCCCGTCGCCCATCGATCCATGGCAGCTGGCGCAGTTCTGAGCATAGAGCGTTGCGCCTCGGCTGAGATCGGGCAGGTTCGACGGGGCGAGCGGCACCGGGTAAGCAGCCAAGAGGACTCTTCCCAGCTGCCGGGCCGACGTGGCGATGCTTTCCGGGGCCGCCTTCGCAGCGATATCGGCCTCAAGTCGCTTTGCTCCTTGCAGCAGGTTTGCCCGCGCTTCGGTTGGCGCTAGCTCGCCGAGGCGCTGGCGCACGCTCGCGGAGAACTCCACCATCTCGACGTATTCGGCCTCGTTCACCACTCGGCCGTCAGAGACCGCACCTGCGTAATCGACTGCGATATAGTCCAGAAGACGCCATATGGTCTGAGCCGGCGCCGTCTGCGCACGGGCCGGAGCGGCGAGGACGCAGCCGAGCAGAAGCGCGAGGGCCAACGCCCTGAGGTAGCGGAAAGTCGTCATGCCTTCGCACGCAACTCGCCGCCAGCGTCTCGGATGATCTCCCACGCCGACTGCAGGAAAATTACGGCAATTACGGCAGCCACGATGATGTCGGGCCACGCGCTGTCGAGGAAGAAGACGAGCGCAGCTGCCGCGATTACCGCCACGTTGTTGATCGCGTCGTTGCGCGAGAACAGCCAGATCGCTCGGGCTTGTGCGTCGCCACCGTCCCGGAAACGAGCGAGGATCAGGGCCGCGGTCACGTTCACGATCAGCGCTGCGATGCCGATGCCCCCCATCAGCTCGGGCTCCGGCGGAATGGCGTTCAGAGCGCGCCAAATGGCCATGGCGATGACGGCGAGGCCGAGCGCGCCGAGAAAGAGCCCCTGTGTCATCGCTATTCGCGCCCGGGTGGATGCCGCCCATCCGAGAGCGAGCAGACCGACGAAAGTGATCGAGCCGTCACCGAGAAAATCGAGCGCGTCAGCTTTCAGCGCCTGGCTGTTGGCGATGAATCCGCCGACGATCTCGACGAGGCCAAAGCCCACATTGAGGATGACCACCCACCACAGCGCGCGGCGGTACGCGGGATCGGTTTGGGCCCGCTTGGTGTCGCCGGTGCAGCCGCAGCCGTCTGATTCGTTCGCTTCCATTGCCGGTCCCTACAACCTCCAGCCGCTGGAGGATCAAGCCCTTTCTGCGAACGTGTCGCAATTGTTTTGGATTGGCCTTATCGCCTTGAAGAGGCTGATCGCACCGGTGGCGGTCGGCACGACGGCTTGAGGTGCGACGGCGGCCTCATCATAGTCGGAAAGGATGCTCTCCAACGCGCCGTCTGCGTTTGGCTGGGTGTCTGCCAGGCCGTCGATCGCCTGGACCGTCAGGCGGAACAGCGCACGCATCAACGCGCCGCTTTGGTGAGCGTAATCCGCGATGTGGACTTCGCCACCCGGCCTGATGCTAGCGAACATCGCCGCCACACCCTCTCGTTTGCCCGCGAGCGGCACCTGATGGAAGACCAGGCTCGACACGGCCTTGTCGTAGCTTCCGCCAAGACCGGCGACGTCCCGAGCAAACCCTTGCCGCCAGGCGATCTCGATGCCAGCGGCCTCGGCCTTCTTCCGAGCTAGTGCGAGCACGTGTGGGTCCGGATCGATCGCCGTAATCCGTGCTCCCGGCGCCGCTCGCTTCAACATCAGCGCGAATGTACCGGTACCGCAGCCGACATCGATGATCGTCTCGTTGTTGTGCGGCGCGACCTGTCGAAGAAGTTCGCTCCGCCAGACGGTCTCACGCGTCAAGAGTCGGATCGCCAGGTCATAGGCACGCGTTAGCCCCGGTCTTCCCAGTGCGGGAGTGAAGTGGTTGCTATGCATCTTGCGGGCGTCTCCACTCCGGCCTTGGCGGCGGCTCTTCGTTCTCCTACATCCTCCAGTGACTGGAGGATCAAGCGGAATGTCGAAGATGTTGATGATAGGCGATCTTGCCGCCGCAACCGGAACGAAGGTCAACACGATCCGCTTCTATGAAGAGATCGGGCTGATGCGCCGCGCAGCGCGGACCCAATCAGGCCGGCGGACTTACGGTGCGGGTGATCTGGAACGACTGCGCTTCATCCGGCACGCAAGGAAGCTAGGGTTTGAAACCCAGGAGATCCGGTCGCTGCTCGCGCTGAGTGACGATCCTGAAAGACCATGCGACGAAGTGACGCAAATCGCGGTGCGGCACCTCGACGATGTGAACGAAAAAATCGCCAGGCTCGCGCTTCTGCGCGATGAACTCGAACAAATCGCTCGTTCCTGCGCGGGCGGATCGGTTTCAGAATGCCGGATCATGGATAGCCTTGGCGCCTAGCAGCCCGCCCGCCATCCAGATTGCCTGCGTACACACGGAGATGACCGCCGCCGCGGGGCAAGCAGGAGCGGAAAAGCCGACTCATTAAGCTGAGCCCGCTGTCCCAGTCGACGTTATGGATGATCATTCTAGTCTCGCGGAAATCCAGTGCTCGATTTCATCTTCTGGCCACGCCACCACATAGCCCCCAAGCTGGACCGGTTTCGGAAACCTGCCCTCGGCCATCCAGCGGTAGATCGTCGACCTGCCCAGTCCGACCCGGTGCTTGACTTCAGGGAGACGGATAAGGCGCGGGACCTTGCGCGGCTCAGGCGCTGCAGGATCGATCGCCTCACCCATGATGGCCTCCCTGGGTCGAGGGGAAACCGTCACCAAGCAGCGCATCCCTGCGTTCGAGTTCCTCGATATGGTCGGACAGGAGCCGGGCGACGCGGTGCGCCGTGCCCTTGGCCCAACGCGGCCTCACATTGTGGACCTGGTTGCCCAGGACGCGTTCGAGCGCAGATGGCAGCTCGCCGGTGAAGTCCTCGAAGAACTGCGCGAGATCCGATTGCAGCCAGGCAATAGCATGATCGCCGCTGCTGACGAGGAACAGCAGGATGTGGGCCTGGGGGGTAACGCCGCTCGCGGCAAGAATGCGCAGGGCCTCGCCCAGGCTGGCGGAGCGCTCGCCTGCCAGAACACGGCGCAGGGCATCCTTATGAATCTGCGCGACGCGCGCAATGTCGCAGCGCGTCCGGCCGCTGGTTTCGACTGCTGCGAGCAGCAACTGGGCGAGGTCTGCGCGAACCTGCTGTTCGGCAAAGAGCGCCATGTTGGTCATCGACGAATCCTTTCGCGAGTTGGTGATCGACTCGAGGGCTAGCCGCGAAGGAAGGCTGTAGGAAAACGAAAAGAACAAGAAGAGAACATAGAGGAAGGATCGAATCAGCTTCCTATGATGATTCGCGCGAATTCCGGCTGCCGGATCGCGATTCGCGGCACGCCCCGCGCAGAATGCAGCCAAGTTTGCGCGATTCGCCGCCCGACCAGCGCGGAACCCGGCCCGGACCCATGTCGATGTCGCTTTTTGCTTGGTGAGACAGCGCCCAACGCACTTCGCGATTTCCTACACCCCGGCTCCAGGGCGAGGAATGAACATACAGCGAACATGCTCGCTGGTTCGATGTTCAACCTTCCCGGAGTTCCTCCCGATGATCACCAAGCCGCTCAGCGCCGCCCGCCCCCGGGGCCGCGACTATATCCTTCCCGCCATTGTAGCGATCGCCTGCGCCGGTGCCGCCTATGCCGGCGCCGACACCACGTTCGATCCGGCGCTGCAGAAGTTCACCGACTTCCTCGAAGGTTCGGGCGGCAAAATCATCACCGTCATGTCGCTCGCCGGCGGCCTCATCGCACTGGCCTCGGGACGCTTTGCGCTTGGCCAGGTGGCGGTGCCGGTGGGTGTCGGGATCGGCGTCGGCACCGGCGTGCCGATCGTCACCTCGGTCGTGACCGCGGTCATCTGACAGCGGTCTAACGGCAGGAGGGCGGCATCATGGCCGACAGATACCTTGTTCCACGGCGGCTCGACGATCCGGAGCTCATCGGCTTCTGGACCATCGACGAGTTCGCGGGACTTCTCGTCCCGTTCGCTTGGGGCATTCTCGCGCAGCACATCATCATCGGCACGGGCCTATCGGTCGTGACCTGGTTCGCCCTGCGGAAGGCGAAGGCAGGCAATGCTGGGTCGAAACTGGTGCATGCTGCCTACTGGTATCTGCCCGGGAGCTTCCTGGGATTGAAAGCCACGCCGCCCTCCCATTGCCGCCTGCTGGCCGGCTGAGAGGAGGACCGACATGCAAACCGAATTCGCGCATGCGCAGGCCCAGCGATATCTCGCCCAGCGCAACCGCTTCGCAGGGCTGAGCGCCATCCTGGCAGCGACCAGCGTGCTGGGTATCGGCGCCGCGATCACCCGCGACGAGCAGGTTGTTCTCGTGCCGGTCACCGCCGAGAACCTCACGGTCTCGAGCGGCGGGATCGATACGCATTACCTCGAGCTCGTCACCCGCGACACCGCGCTGATGCTCCTGAACCGTTCGCCCGAGAGCCTCGACTACTGGATGGAGCAGATACTCAAGGTGGCCGATCCGGCAGCGCACGGCCGCCTCAAGGCCGATCTGGTCAAGATCGTCGACGAGCAGCGCGGCTCCGACGTCAGCCAGGCCTTCGTAATCCGCTCGATGCTGGTCGACACCAAGAGCCTCACCGCGTCCGTCACCGGCACGCTCAAGACGTTCGTCGGAGCGCAGGTGATCGCGAGTCAGGAACGGACCTTCCGCTTTGCCTGGGCGAAGCGCGGGCTTTCGCTTGGCCTCACCGGCTTCGAGCAAATTACCACAAACGAGGAGCAGCCATCATGAGCCTCTTTTCCACGCCGCTGAGCGCGGCGCTCGCGGGGACCGGCCTTGCCTGCTTCTGCATCGGGGCGAGCAGGGTTCCCGACAGCGGCCTGCGCGCGATCGGCGCGGCCTTCGTGGCGGCATCGTTCGCGCTCTTCGCGGTCCCCGCGCACGCCGACCAGCTCGTCGAGGCGGCGGACAATGCGACGATCGACTGCGAGCTCGCGCGCGGCGAGCTGACCCGCATCGCATTGGTCGAGGACGGGTTCGCCAATGTCTCGAAGATCGGGAGCGGCTTTCCCTACAACGACTTTCAGGTGACCCACGAGCCTGTCCGCGGCGACATCTACATCTCGGTGCCGCCGCAGTTCGCCTCGGACAAGGTCAGCTTCTTCGCCACCAGCAA
The DNA here is from genome assembly GCF_003626915.1 of Tsuneonella amylolytica. Lineage (NCBI taxonomy): Bacteria > Pseudomonadati > Pseudomonadota > Alphaproteobacteria > Sphingomonadales > Erythrobacteraceae > Tsuneonella > Tsuneonella amylolytica. Next base: position 1,899,942 of record NZ_CP032570.1, on the reverse strand, counting down.
GGCCGGCTACGTCTACAAGTTCGCCTGCCGCCTCGGCGGCGTGGAGGCGGGCCAGCTGTTCATCACCAATCCGGCGCTCGTCCGTAGCGAGGCGGCCGAATGGGAGCAGGAAAGCGGCCAGAACGAAGCCGCCATCCGCCTGATCGAGGCTATGGCGAGCGATGGGGTACTGCCAGGCTTCTCGGCGCGCGCCGAACTGTCGCGGCCGCGCCGCACCGGCGCCATCGAGGTCCAGCAGGTCGCGCAGTACGACGGGGCGACGCTGACCGGTCAGCGCTTTCTCATTCGCAACATGGGAAAGGAGCCGCTCGCGCTCGGCGAGGAGCGAGAGGCGCCCGCAGGCGCGCTCGCCTTCGCATATGGCCGCGACACGCTGCCGCCCGGCGAAGCAACCAGCGCTTTCCTTGTCTTCAGCACCGGAGGGGTCGAGTGATGGCCAACGCATCCGAGGCCGCGCCCGAACGCGCGCCGCACGACAACGGTCATGCCGAAGGCCGACGGACCCTCAACACGCAGATCGCCAGGCGGCAGAAGCTGCTGCTCGCAGGGCTGGGCGCGCTGGTCCTGATCGGCGGGTCGTGGATCGTCTTCGGCGGCGAGGACGAAGACGGCGCCGCGACCGAGGGCGCGACAACCATCGACACCGGCGGTCTGGTCAACCGCAACCTCTCGCAGCGCGAGTTCGTGGCCACCTACGGCAATCGGCTCGATGCGCAGGGCCGCGCGATCAAGGATCTCCAGGAAACGCAAGTGCCGCGGCCCGCGATCGAGCAGGAACTTGAAGCGCTGCGCTCCGAGAACGCGCAGATGCGCAGCGACGGTCAGACGGCGATCGACGCGATCTCGGCCGAGAACGCCGCCTTGCGCGGAGAGCTGCAGCAGGTTCGCCAGGCCGAGCCACCGGCACCGGCCGCGCCGCCGCCGACCTATGGGCCGGGGGTCACGCCGCCGCAGCCGCGACAGGGGCCGCAACAGCGCGACGCGCTCGCGCCCGGTTCGCAGAGCGGAGGCCTCAGCACGCTCAGCTTCGGCGAGGCGGGCGAGGCAAAGAGCCGCCCGGCGGTCGAACGCACGCCTGCACTGATGCTCGAGGCGAGCCGCGATTACCTGCCGCCCAATTCCTATGCCCCGGCGCGGGTGATCGTCGGGGTCGACGCCTCGACCGGCGTTGCCAGCCAGACCGATCCGCTGCCGGTGGTGCTGAGGATCACCGGTCCCGCTCGCTCGGTCGTCAGCGGCAAGCGGCTGCTTACCACCGACCTTACCGGGTGCCTCGTCAACGGCGCGGCGCGCGGCGACCTCTCGGCCGAGAAGGTTTACGTCAAGCTCGCGCGGATGACCTGCGCGCAGCCCGGCGGCCGCTACGCGGTGAGCGAGGTCAAGGGGTTCATCGCCTTTGCAGGCAAGTCGGGGGTGCGCGGCCGCGTGGTCAGCCGCGAAGGCAGTCTCGTCGGCCAGGCGCTGCTCGCCGGGATCGTCGGCGGGTTCGGGCGCGGCTTCTCCGCCAATGCCAACGGCATCTTCACCGGACAGGTCGGCGCCAATGGCCAGCGCGAGGCGCTCTCGCCGACCGACATTCTTGCCGGCGGTTTCGGCCAGGGCGCGGGCGACGCCGCCGATACGGTCAGCCGGTACCTCATCGAACGCGCAGAACAATACCAACCCGTCGTCGAGATGCCGACCGGCATCGAGGTCGAGATCGTCTTTCTCGACGGCGTCCATGTCAGGAGCACCAAGTAACATGAATTTCACGCACACCCGCCCAGGCCTGAAAGCCCGCGCCACCCATGTCGCGCTCGCGATGACCGGCGCCGCCACGGTGCTGAGCCTCGGGGTCGCCGCCGTCACCGCGCTTCCCGCCAATGCGGCGAGTCTCGCAAGCGATGTCGCCGCCGCGCTCAAGCTGCGCCTCCCGAAAACACCGGTCGATGCGCTGACCTGCGATACGCTCGGTCCGTGGTGCGAGGTCGTCTCGGGCGACACGCTGTTCTATATCGACGAGACCGCCCGCTACCTCTTCGTGGGCCGACTCTACGACATGGAAGAGCGGCGCGATGTTACCGCCGCGCGGCTGCTTGAACTCAATCCCGATCTGCTCGCCGCGGGCGGCGCCCGGGCACGTTCGGAACAAAACGAGACCATCCCGTCGGAAGCGGCAAAGACGGTCGATCTTGCGAGCCTGCCCGCCGAGGGCGCAATCCGCTGGGGCAACCCGAAGGGTGCGAGGCTGGTGGTCTTCTCCGATTTCCAGTGCGGCTATTGCCAGCGTCTCGCGGCCGAACTCGTCAAGGCGAAGCTCCAGGTCGAGGAGCGCCCGATCTCGATCTTCGGCGCGGCGAGTCGGCAGCTTTCCGAGACGGTGCTCTGCGCGAAGGACCCGGAAAAGGCGCTTCACGCCGCCTATGCCGGAGAATTGCAGGGCACCGGCAAATCCTGCGCCAATGCCAAAGCGCTCGACGCTAACGAAGCGTTCGCGAAAGCGAACGGATTTGCCGGTACGCCGGTCATCGTTCGGGCCAGCGACGGCGCGGTGCTCCAAGGCTTCCGCGATGCCCAGACGCTGCGCGCGTTCGCCGCGGGAGAAAAGGGGCCGCGGTCATGAGCGCGTGCATCCGCAACCTCGCCTGCGGGATCTTCGCGGCATCGCTTCTCGCCGGCTGCGCCACGCTCGGCGGCAACGTCGAGGGCAATTTCGCCTGCCGCGCGCCCGAGGGCACCTGCGCACCGACCTCGCTGATCGACGCGCAGGCGACCGGCGCGGCTGCCGGTCAGGAGACGCTGCCCGTCTCTTCCGCACAGGGTCGGACGTCCGTGGGTCGCAGTCTGCGCATCGTGCTCGCCGCGCACCGCGACGAAGCCGGGCGCGAGCATGAGGCCCGCGTGGTCCAGGTCGTGCTGCCCGAGCCAGTCGGCGCGGGCTGGCGGCAGCCGAGTGGGACCGGCGAACTGCTGCGCGCGATCGGCCAGTCGGTCGCCCGCGCGCCCGAGCCCGAGAATTCCAAGAATCCCAACCTCCCCGAATTGCCGGACCAGCTGTTCCTCCCCTCGCAGCCCGGTCCGGCGATACCCGGCGCAGACGCGCCGGAACCTGGGGCACCCGGTCGTAACGCCTCCCCCGGCCGGGTGCCCCTTTCGCTTTCCGAAACAGCCCCAGAACAAGGAGACCAGAAGTGAGCTTTTCGCTTGGCGCCGCGCGCGACGCGGTGCTCTCCGGCCTGTTCGCCGACACCGACCGCGCGGAGCATGCTCGCGCGCCGCTGATGCTCGACATGCTGTCGGACTGGCTGCCCTACCGGGTCTATGACGAGCGTACCGGCCTCTACCGCAACCGCGCGTCGAAGGGTTTCGTGCTCGAAGTGACCCCGCTGGTGGGCGCGGACGAGCGCACCGGCGAGATCCTCGGGCAGTTCTTCTCCGAAGGGATGCCGGCGGGCGCCTGCCTGCAGGTGCTCAATTTCGCTTCGCCCAGGATCGGCTCGGTGGTCGGACCATGGTTCGCACCGCGCTACGAGCAGGGCGGGATCTACGAGGCGATCGCGCGGGCACGCACGCAGCGTCTGTACGATCTGGTCTGGCAATCGGGCTCGGCGCATGCGCCGTTCCACGCGCGCGCCACCCGGCTGATCCTGTCGCTGGGCGTTCCCGTGCCAGGCAATGCGAGCGATGCCGAACTCACCGAATGCCGCGAAGGTCTTCTCGGCATGCTCCATTCGCTGGGACTGCACGCAGCCAGTCTCGAACCGCACGGCCTGCTCGCGCTGATCGACGAGCTGACCTCGCCGACCACGGCGCGCGAGCCCGACCGGATAGACTGGAATCGCCACGAGACGCTCGATGTCCAGGCGATCCGCCGCGACATCGAACTCGAGGTCGAGGACGACCGGTTGATCCTGCGCACCGAGCGCTTCCGCGAGATCGGCCGCGACCGCGACGGCGTGCCGCAGGTCGGCGAATGCTATCCCGACCGCTTCGATCTGCGCCACTATGCCGTGCGCTCGACGCCCGAGCGCTGGGCGCCGTGGGAATGCGCGCGCCTCATCGGCGACATGTTCACCGACAAGCTGCGTTTCCCGTGCCCCACGGCGACAATGCTGTGCCTCGTCTATCCCGACCAGGAAGCCGCCGCCGCGCGCGCGGGCTACAAGTTCATGCGCACGACCAGCCTCTCGGATACGAAGAGCGCGCGCTTCCTGCCGAGGCTCGGCGAGCAATCGGCCGAATGGCGCCATGTCCAGGCCGAGCTCCAGGCGGGCAAGAAGCTGGTCAAGCTGTTCTACGGCCTGACCACGATCTCGCCGCTCGGCCAGGGCGACACGCACGAGCGCGTGGTCAAGGCGATCTACAAGGCGGCGGGCTGGGACCTCGCCGACGAGCGCTTCCTCCAGCTCCAGGGGCTGATCGCCGCCTTCCCGCTGAGCCTTGCCGACGGTCTCGCAAGCGACATGGCGAGGCTCAAGCGCCTCAAGACCATGCTCTCGACGACCGCGGCGAACATCGCGCCGATGCAGGGCGAGTATCTCGGCAGCGACATCCCGCATCTGCTGCTCGTCGGACGGCGCGGCCAGCCCTTCTTCTGGTCGCCCTTCGAGAATCGCGCGGGCAACCACAACATCGCGATCTGCGGCAAGTCGGGCTCGGGCAAGTCGGTGCTGCTGCAGGAGCTCTGCGCGGCGCTGAGGGGCGCGGGCGCCAAGGTCGTGGTGATCGACGACGGGCGCAGCTTCGAGCACTCGGTCAAGCTGCAGGGGGGGCGCTTTGTCGAGTTCACGCTCGCTTCGGGCTTCTCGCTGAACCCGTTCTCGATGGTCGACGATGCCCGCGCCGAAAGCGACGAGGATTACCGGCTCGACTGCTTCGCGATGATCAAGGCGATCGTCGGGCAGATGGCGCGCCCGAGCACGGCGCCCAGCGATACCGAGCGAGGCCTGATCGACCGCGCGATCACGCAGGTCTGGGACAGCCTCGGCAGCGGCGGCAGCATCGACGATGTCGCGCATGCGCTGCATTCCGCCGAAAGTGAGGCCGGCAAGGAACTGGCGACCGCGATTGGTCCGTTCTGCCGCGGCGGCAGCTATGCCGGTTTCTTCTCCGGCAAGGCGAGCTTCGCCTTCGAGGACGATTTCACCGTCTTCGAGATGAGCGATCTTGCCTCGCGCGAGGAGCTGCGGAGCGTGGTCCTTTCGGCGATCATGTTCATGACAGGCCAGGCGATGACCCGCTCCTCGCGCTCCACGAAGAAGCTGCTGCTGATCGATGAAGCCTGGGCCATGCTCAAGGGCGGCTCGATGGGCGAGTTCGTCGAGACCTATGCCCGCACCGCGCGCAAGTACGGCGGCGCGCTTGCCACCGCCACGCAATCCCTCAACGACTACTACAAGTCGGACGGCGCCCGCGCCGCGCTCGAGAACAGCGACTGGATGCTGGTGCTCCAGCAGAAGGCCGAGACCATCGCCGATTTCCGCAAGGAAGCGCGGCTCGACATGGACGACCGCACCGAGACGCTGATCCGCAGTCTCAAGCGCTCGGGCACCGAATACAGCGAAGTCTACATCAAGGGGCCAGAGATAGAGGCGGTCGGCCGGCTCGTGCTCGACCCGTTCTCGGCGACAATCTTCTCGTCCGATCCCGACACCTATGCCGCGATCCACAAGCATGTCGCCGACGGCATGCCGCTCGACAGGGCGATCGGCCATGTCGCGGGCATCGCCGGCTCGGCCCGAGGAGCCGCATGATGGCCCTCGACTACGAAACGCCGGTCGATCGCATTGCAAGCGGGCAAAGCCGGGCGAGGCAGATCGACACGAGGTCGCTGGCGCAGGGCACCTGCCTCGTTCTGATCGAGGCGGCGGGATTTGCGATGAACATCGTGCTCGTCGTGCTCGGCCTGCCGCTGTTCGCGTTCCTGTTCCTCGCAGGGTGGGATCTGGGACTGCTGTTCGCGCAGCTCGGCAACCTCGCCGATCACTACCGGCTCGCCGAGCCGGTCGCCCGGCACCTGTTCAGCCAGGACCTCAAGGTCGCGTTCCTGTTTGCCGGAGGCGGTTACGCGCTGCTGCGCCTGCCGGCCTTCCTCCGGCGGCTCGAGCGCCGCCTTGCCGAAGGAGACAGGCGTCATGACTAGACTGCGGCTCCCCCACCCCAGGCTGGCCCTCGGCATTCTCGCGACGCTCGGCCTTGCCGCTGCGCTGCTCTGGGCCGCGTGGATCACGCGCGCGGTGACCGAGAACCCACCGCCCCGGATCGTTACCGTCCGGCTCGCCGAGACCATCGGCAAGTTCGTCGACGAAGCCGCGCGCGCCGATGCCGGACCGGAGGCCGTGCAGGCGGCGAGCCTTGCCTATCTGAAGGCCGCCGAAGCGTCGGTCGCCGAAATGGGCGGCGACGGTCGGGTCGTGTTGGTGGCCGAGGCGGTGCTCGCGGGCGCGGCCGAGGATGCGACGCCCGAGCTCGAGCGGCGGATTGCCGACAAGCTCCAGCAGGAGCCGCGCCGATGAAGCGTCCCTTCATTCACTGGCGCCGTCCGCTGATCCTCTGCGCGCTGTGCGCCTTGCCGTTGGCCTGGGCGCCGCTCGACGCCTTGAGCAAGGACCACGCTCTGCTGCTCAACGCGAGCCCGAGCCTGCCCAACTGGGCGTTCTGGCTGGACAAGCGCGCACCGATCGAGCGCGGCAGCCTGATCTTCTTCGAGCCGCCGCCGAGCACGCTGGTCGAGACCCATTTCGGACCCGACCCGCAGATGTTCGGCAAACGCGTGCTCGGTCTGCCCGGCGATGTCGTGAGCCACGAAGGCATGGACGTGTTCGTCAACGGCGAGAAGATCGCGACGCGCCTCGCCGTGACCCGCCTCGGCATTCCGCTGACGCGCGGTCCCGCAGGAACGATCCCGGCAAACTGCTACTACACCGGCACGGATCATCCGCGCGGGCTCGACAGCCGCTACGGCGCGATCGGCTTCGTCTGTGCGGGGCAGATCCTCGGCAGCGGGGGGGCGATCCTGTGATCCGGCTCGCGCTTGTCCTGACAATCGCTCTTGCCCTGCCGGCCGCCGCGCAGGCGCGCGACTTCGGCCAGCAAGGCGCGGTCTTTCCGGTGATCGAGCGCGATCTGCTCGACCAGATCCAGTCGCGCCTGATCGCGATGGAAAAGTCGGGCGAAACCGCGAAGCTCAACGACCGGTTGAAGCGCCGTACCGTGGCGCGCGTCAATCGCCCGGACCCGGTTGCGGGGATCGCGCGGGCGATCGACGATCGCAGCTGGTCGTTCGATCCGACGATCACGCTCGCCGCCGATATCAGGGGCGCGAAGGGCGAGCTGATCCATGCCGCGGGAACCAGGGTCAACCCACTCGACAGCGTGAGCTTGCGCGCCGACCTCCTGTTTCTCGACGGCGACGACCCGGCGCAGGTCGCCTGGGCGCTCAAAAAGGATCGCCAGGCCAAGCTGATCCTGGTCAGGGGCGCACCGCTCGAGCTGATGAAAGCCCGCCAGCGCCGCTTCTATTTCGACCAGGGCGGCAAGCTCACCGAGCGCTTCGGAATCAGGGCCGTGCCCGCGCGCGTGCGCCAGCAAGGCCGACTGCTCGCGGTGAGCGAGGTCGCGCTTCCCGCGAAGAAGGAGACGGCGCGATGAGGCTCTTCCACAAGCTCGCAGCGGCCCTCCTCGCTGCCGTGTCGCTGGCACTGGCAACGCCCGCCGCGGCCGATGCCGGGCCGGGCAAGTGCACCGGCAGCTTCGTCAACCCGATCACCGACATCTGCTGGTCGTGCCTGTTCCCGATCTCGGTCGGTGGGCTGGAGATCTGGCCCTCGAACCGACCCGATCCCGACAATCCCGACTTGCCGCTGTGCCTGTGCGGCGTAAGGCCCGGCATCGCGATGGGTTTCTGGGAGCCGGTACGGCTCGCCGATGTCAGCATGAAGCCCTGGTGCTTCGTCAATCTGGGCGGAATGAAGCTCGATCCCGGCTTCGATATCGGCTTCCGTTCGATTTCCGGACCCTCGGCGGTGGGCGGGGCGAGCCAGTATTACTCGAGCTGGCACGTCCACTGGTACGCCTATCCGCTGATCTACTGGATGGAGATCGTGGCCGATTTCCTCTGCCTCGAGCCCGGCTCGATCGACATCCTCTACATCTCCGAGATCGATCCGCTGTGGCAGGACAGCGAGCTCACCGCGATCATCAATCCCGAAGCGGTCCTGTTCGCCAATCCGCTAGCGCTGGCGGCCTGCGCCGCCGACTGCGCCGCGGCGACCGCGAAACTCCCGATCGACGAGATGTTCTGGTGCGCGGGCTGCCAAGGCTCGATGTACCCGATGAACGGCAATGTCTCGGCCTCGATCGGGCACGTGCAGGCCTCGCGGCTCGTGCTCTCGCGGTTCGCCTACAAGCTCCACCGCGAGCTCGTCTCGTGGGGCACGATGGGCTCCAAGGGTCTTTGCGGCAAATATCTGATGCCGGTGATGCGCAAGCAGCAATACCGCTTCCAGGCCACCAATCCCAACCCGGCGACGAGCGGGCGCTACGCCTGCCCGCCGATCGGCACCTCCACCACCCTCCAGGAGCCCGGACAGGTCGTCCCCGCCATCGGCGAGGACATGGGTTACCTCGTCTGGCGCAAGAGGAACTGCTGCGCGCTATGAACAAGCCCCTCCTCCTTGTCCCGTTTGTCTTCGCCCTTTCGCTTGGCGGCCTGGCGCTCGCGCAGAGCGAATCGGACCACCTCGATCTCGCTGCGATCCGTGCGCGCGCCTCCGAGCACGCCGGCGATGCGGAGGCGCTGGCCACCGCGGTGCGCGAGCGGGCAGACGTGCTCGCCGAGGATGCACGAAGCACGCAGGACGCCGCGCAGGCCAAGCGCGCGGCCTATGCCCAAAGCGTCGGCACCGATCTCACTGCTGACCCACTCAACTTCGACGCCATGGTCCGTGCCCAGGCGCAGGCCGAGGCGGCATCGCTGAGCGAAGGCCCACGCTTCATTGCCTTTGTCTCGCTGTCGATGCCGCCGGAATCCCTGAAAGCGTTGGTGCGCGACATGCGCCGCGCGGGCGGGGTCACGGTGCTGCGCGGCTTTCCGCAGGGCGACAGCGAAGGCTTCAAGAAGCGCCTCGCGGCGATCTGGAGCGATGGCAGCGAAGCGGGCTCGCTCGGCATCGATCCTCGGCTCTTTCGCGCCTTCGACATAAAGGCCGCGCCGAGCTTCGTCATGCTCAGCACCGATTTCAGCCCGTGCGACGGGTTCGATTGCACGAGCGCGGTCCCGCCGCATGACCGCATCGCCGGTAATGTCAGCGTCGCCCATGTTCTCGAAACCTTCGCCGGAGGCGGCGGCCCCGGCGCGGCGCTTGCACGGCTCCACCTCGCCCGCCTCGAAGGAGACCGGCCATGACGCGGATGGTTGCCGCTGTGCTCGCGCTGATCCTTGCTGTGCCGGGCGCGAGCACCGCCCAGACCACCGAGGCGGCCAGGGCCGACGGCAAGCAGACAGCAAGCGACCTGCTAGACACCGCGCGCGACGCGGCTTCGGCGCCGGTCGATGCGAACCGCCTGCCCAATTACGATCCGCAGGCGTCGCGCGGCTTACAGAATCTTGCGCAGAGCCCCGAGCAGATCGAGGCCCGCGCACGCGCCGCTGCAACAACGAACCCGGCGCTGCGCACGATCCGCGACAGCATGACCAGCCGCGCCAAGTTCGACCCGCAGGACATCTCCGACATGCTCGCGCGGAGCCGGACGATCAGCGAGACCCCGCTCGACTACACCAGCGGGATGGCGGTAGGGGGTGCGCAGGGTTCCTGCGTGCCGCTTCCTCCCGGCGCGGGATCGGCGGGAACGTACTTCGCGACCTGCAATACCGGCACAAGGATCGACCAGAGCGCCGGCCAATGCGCGGTCCCGCTTGTCGCGAGCGTCACCCGGCGGCCGCAGTATCACTACCTTTGCAGCAGGTTCGGCGACTTCAACAGCTTGGGCGAGCCAATCTGCGAAGGCTTTGCCGACGCGAGCTGCCGCGCGACCGGCCAGCGCGAGGGCCGCTGCTTGCAATGGTTCGACAACGGACACACACGGTTCTGCTCGGAACCGGGCGAACCCCTGACCGAAATTACCTGCGATGCTCCGGTATCGGGCCGGACGCCTTATGCGGTCACAAGCGCCACGGACGTGTCTGCCACCCCCGACGAGAGTCAGTGCGCCGGTTTCGCGAGCAACGGCAATTGCACGCTCGACGCGGAAATCTGCACCGACAGCGCGCCGCAGACCCGGATAGTGGACGGCATCGCGGTCACCCGGCCCTGCTGGGCCTGGCAGCGCAGCTACAGCTGCGTCACCCGAAGCGCCGCCAGCGACTGCTCTGCGCTCGAGGATGAGGGAAGCTGCCGCTTCGTGCGCGAGGAGTGTCTGAGCGGCGACGAAGCATGCGAAACCTGGGAGCGCGTCTACGAATGCCCGCTTCCGGCCGGTGAAACGGGTGGCACCCAATATGTCTGCGACGGCGACGTCTACTGCATCGACGGCTCTTGCGAGACGATCGAGCGCAAAGCGAATGACGAGTTCAAGGATGCGGTGACCGCGCTTCACGCGATGAACGAGGCGCGCGGGCAGTTCGACTCGCAAACGCTGACGCTGTTTCGCGGAACCCGCGACACCTGCTCGTCGAAGGTCTTCGGCGTGCTCAACTGCTGCAAGGGCAAGGGATTCCCGCTCATCCCCGGGATCAGCCTGCTGGTGGCGCTCGGCTGCGATCGCGAGGAAGTCCTGCTGCACGAGCGCGATGCGCAGGGCCTCTGCGCCTATGTCGGCACCTATTGCTCCGACAGCTTCCTCGGCGTGTGTCTGACCAAGAAGAAGGTCTACTGCTGCTTTGAGTCCAAGCTCTCGCGGATCCTGCAGGAGCAGGGCCGGCGACAGCTGCCCAAGCCCTGGGGCAAGCCGAAGACCGAGACCTGCACGGGTTTCACGCTCGACGAGTTCGCGCGGCTCGACCTCAGCCAGATGGATTTCTCCGAAGTCTATGCCGAGTTCACCGACGCCGCGCGGCTGCCGGACGAGCTCGAGACCAGCACCATCATCCAGCAGAAGATCCAGGACTATTACGCAAGGGAAGCACAGTGATGCGGAGCGCCACCAAACTCGCGCTCTGCGCGGCGGCAGGCTTGTACATGGCTGGCCCGCTGGCCGCGCAGGACGCAGGTCCCCCAACCGGTGCGGCCGACGCGCTCTACTGCGCGGAGCGCAAGCTCGGCTACTGGTTCTACTGCGTGAGGCCTGCGCCCGCGCCTCGTGAGACAGAGCCGCAGCCGCAGGCCTCGACAAGTGTCGCGGAAGAGCTCGACGCGATCACGGGCACCTTACGCGAACTGAAGGCGCAAGCGATCCTCCATCCCACGCCGGACAATGTCGCCGCCTACATCCGCTTCCAGCGCGAACAGCTCGACCGTGCCTCGCTGTTCTCCGACGTCTGGCAGCGCGCGCTGTGGCAGGACCCGGCGCTCGACTACACGCTCGAACGTCCCGTCGGCGCGCTCGCCAAGAAGCAGTGGCAGGATACCCGCGCGGCCGAGCGCGACGTCGCCATGGCCCGGCTCTCTGAGCGCTACGGCCTGTTCTACTTCTTCGCCCAGACCTGCGGCGCCTGCGAGGTCATGAGCCCGATCGTCAAGGCGGTCGCGTCACGCTGGCGCATCACCGTGCGCGCGATCTCGACCGATGGCGGGCCGTCGCGGCACTTCCCGGACTACAGTGTCGAGAAGGGCCAGCGGCCGCGCATGGGGCTCGAGCCCGGGATAACCCCGGCGGTGGTGCTGTGGGACAGCGTCGGGAAGCGCCCGATCCCGATCGGCTACGGCGTGCTCTCGGCCGACGAGCTGCAGGACCGCATCTATCTCCTCACCTCGAAGGAAGCCGGACATGACTACTAGGCTTAGAACCGTTGCGCTTGCACTGGCCGCCACGAGCATGGTCGCCGCCCCGATCTCGGGACCAGCATCGGCGAACGTCGGCGACAGCATGGACCGGTTCATGGATGACATGGGCGGGGCGGCGAACGTCACCGGGCCGACCGCCTTCGAAGGCCAGTCGGCGGGCTATTACAGCATGGGCAATGTCTGGACCCGCTTCCCGCAGAAGACGACCAACATCGCCAATCTTCAACTGCCGCGCGCGCGGGCCGGCTGCGGCGGGATCGACATCTTCGCCGGCTCCTTTTCGTTCATCAATGCCAGCGAGATGGTCGCGCTGCTGAAGGCGGTCGCCAACAACGCGGTTGGCTTCGCCTTCAGCCTCGCGATCGACACGATCTGCCCCGAGTGCAACAAGATCATGCAGGAGTTCAGCCAGAAGGCGCAGCTCATGAACGAGCTGTCGATCAACTCCTGCGAAATGGCGCAAGGGCTCGTCGGTGGCGTGTGGCCCAAGGGCGATCTTGCCGACAAGGCGATCTGCGAAGCGATCGGCAATTCCGAAGGCATCTTCACCGATTATGCCGCGGCCAAGCATGGCTGCGGTACCCGAGGGCAGCGCGCTTCGACCAACGAGAACGGCGGCGAGGACTTCGCCGACGTCAATCCCGGGGTGCCGCGCAACTACACCTGGCATGTCCTCAAGCAGAGCGCCTTCTTCAACCCCGGCGGCACCTTCGACCGCGAGCTTGCCGAATACGCGATGACCTTGATCGGAACGGTCATCTACGTGCCGCCCAAGGACGACGAGCCCGGCAGGTTCGTGCCCTTTGCGGGCGACGCCTCCTCGACGCTGGTGACAGCGCTGCTCGACGGGACGCAGGGCCAGAGCGTGCGCGTCTTCCAGTGCGACGAGACCGACCAGTGTCTCAATCCGAGCTTCCAGCAATTGAGCCTTGCCAGCGCGAAGGCGATCCGCCCGCGCGTCGCTCTGATGATCGGCAACATGGTGGAGGCGATCCGCACCGACACCGCGATCGGCGAGGCCGAAAAGGAACTGCTCCAGGTCGCGTCGCTGCCGCTCTACAAGATCCTCACCGTGCAGGCGGCGTTTGGACGCGGCATGGCGACCGATGACCGCGCAACCCTCGCCGAAGTCGCCAGCATCGATCTGCTCCATGCGATCCTCGAGCGGATCGTCTCCGAAGCCGGCCGCTCAATGGCCAGTTTCATTGCCGCCGACGAAGCCAAGCTCGCCCTGTGGCGCGCACAAGTGGCGGAGGTCCGCAGCCAGCTTGCGCACCGGCAGGCCAACGGACAGGCACGCATCACCGCGATCGTCCAGATCATCGAGAAGACCGCGATGATCGAGAACATGCTCGCCGCCTCAATGTCACCCTCGATGGCTGCGGCGCTCGACTGGTCGCGCGGGCTGCAGTCGCGCTCGATCGTACCGTAAGGGATCAAGCAAGTGGTCGAGATATTCACGGTCGGCGGCGGCGAATACATCGTCAACGTCCTGAACGCAGTCGCGGCCTGGACCGGTGCCGGCGGCTACAAGAGCCTGATCCAGGTCGCGCTGGTCATGGGCATGGCGCTGGCGGTTGTCGTGCTTGCCTTCAATCAAGACTGGCGCGCCTGGCTCAACTGGTTCCTTGGCGCGACGCTCATCTACATGTGCCTGATGGTGCCGCGGATGGACGTGCACGTCACCGACCGCGTCAACCCAAGCCTCGCTCCGGCCGCGGTCGCCAACGTCCCGCTCGGCTTGGCGCTTATGGCGAGCTTCACCAGCCAGGCCGGCGACTATCTCACCCGTTCGGCCGAGCTCGTCTTCGGCCTGCCGGACGATCTCAACTATTCGAAGAACGGCATGATCTACGGCGCGCGGCTGCTCGAGGCGACGCGCTCCCTGCGCATCAACGATCCCGAGTTCGCCGCCAATTTTGACGAGCATGTCCGGCAATGCGTGTTCTATGACATCCTGCTCGGCCGCTATTCGATGAAGGAGTTGTCGCAGAGCAGTGACATCTGGGCGACCATCGCGCCGGGCAGCGCGGCGCGCGCGCAGAAGTTCGTAACCCGACAAAGCGACGACAGCGTCACCGCCTCGATCGTCACCTGCCGCGAAGCCTATACGGCGCTCTCGAACCAGTGGGCGGGTCTCATCGACGAGATGACGCGGGTCGCGGGCCGCCAGCTCTACCCCCGCCAGACCGAGGCGCTCGCCAGGGCCAAGCTGCTGGCCGATCTGCCGGTCGCCTATCAATATCTGAGCGGCGTCACGCAAAGCGCGAGCGCGATCTTCCGCCAGGTCCTCACCATCAATGCGATGAATCAGGCGATGCACGGCTTTGCCGGCGCCAGCGGCACGACCAGCGTCGATGTCTTCGCCCAGACCCGCGCCGACATCCAGACCGAGCGGACCTATTCCTCGATCGCGCACAATGCCATGAAATGGGTGCCGATCCTCAACATCGTGCTGACCGTGGTTTTCTACGCGCTGTTCCCGGTGCTCTTCCCGCTGTTCCTGATGCCCAGGAGCGGCCCGTTGGCCCTCAGAGGCTACGTCACCGGCTTCTTCTATCTTGCCGCCTGGGGACCGCTGTTCGTCATCCTGCACATGATCCTGATGTTCAAGGGCGCGAGCGACGTCGCCGCAGCGAGCGGCAGCACCGGGCTCAGCCTGGCGACCTTTGGCGGAATGAGCGACGTCAACAGCGATATCGGCGTGCTCGCCGGATATCTCATCGCCTCGGTGCCGTTCCTCGCCGGCGGCGTAGCCAAGGGCGCTATGGCCATCTCCACCCAGGCGACCTCCTACCTCAATCCGAGCCAGAACGCGGCCGAGGAAGCCGCACGCGAGGCGAGCACGGGCAATGTCTCGCTCGGCAATTCGAACATCGACAATTCGAGCGTGTTCTCGCGCCAGTTCGCGCAAGGCAGCCTTGCGCCCAACATCGCCTATGGCGCGGGCCAGACGCGCAGCTTCGGTGACAGCGGCACACAGACCACCAGCTTCCCCGGTGCCGAGTTCGCGCATGTGCCAACCTCGAGCTATCCGTTCAGCCCGACGCTGGGACAGGATTTCAGCGGCAGGCTCTCGACCATGGCGAGCCAGAGCCGCGGGCAGAGCGAGACCTTCTCCAACCTCGCCCAGCAATCGACCAGCTCGGCTGTCACACGGTTTAACGAGATCCGCGATGCGTACACGCGCTCGCGCTCGAACGAGAGCGTCAGCGGTACCTCCAACAGCGACAGCATCGGCAGCGCATTCAGCGAGGTCGACAACGCATCGCGGACGCTTCAGCAGCAATTCGGTCTGTCGCGCCGCGCCGCAGATGACATCAGTGTCTCGTGGTTCCTCAATGGCGATGCGGGGCTTGGCCTGAAGGGTGAACGCGGTGCGGGATCCGCAACACTGGGAGTGAGAGGTGGGCGCAACCAGAGCTGGACCGACAGCGACATCGGGATCGCGTCGGAGGACCGGTCACGGCTGCTCGGCGCGCTCAGGCAGATCTCCGAGAGCCAGAGCTGGTCGACCACGCGCGAGGGCTTCCTGCGCGAGACAAATTCGAGCTCGGAAGCGCTGGTCTCGAGCAGTGCCTCGGGCCTCACCACCTCGCTCACCGAGGCGCAGAGCTACACCGTCGAAGCACGCCGCGCCGAAGAGCTTGCCAGCCGTCTGGAGAATCAGGCGAGCTGGTACGAAAGCGCCACTGCGGCGGGATCGCTCAATCTCAGCCAGGCCTACCGCGAATGGGGCATGGCCGAGATTGAGGCCAATCGAGACTATTACGGCCCGGTGCACTTCGATGACATCGAGTTCCAGATGAGCGCGCAAGGGCAGCAGTTGCAGGCGCGCTTCGTCGAAAGCTATGCGGATCAGCTGCATGGCGAAATCGCCGACGAGCTTGTCCTGCCTCCTTATTCGCCGGTCTCACGCCCAGATGTGAGTTCACAAGGCGATGTCCGCGGTTCGGTAATGCTCGGAGTGTCTCCAAGTACGCTGTCAGACTTGTCCGGAGAGGGCGAGGAGATTGAACGTGAAGTCGAGCGAGCACAAACTCGCGGTTCTCAGCGACTGGATCGTGTTACTGACTATCTAGACGGTCGCACCCGTGATGCTCGGGGGGCCTCAGAAGAAGCGGCTGACCAGGTCAAGAAATGGTGATCACTAGAGAATTACGTCCTGCACGATCACAAAGGCTGCGAATGCTACAAGGGCTAGGAAGATCATGATTAGCTTGAGACGCCCCCAAGGGTCGGCCCAGGTCTTCTTCCAGGTGTAAGCCGTCAATCGGTTCTCGGCGATGGCTCGATCGACCTCGGCAAAGCCCTGCCAATCCTGCCCACCGGCGTTCCGGGATTTGTCTGGATCGCTCATCGACCATCTCCTTCACAAACCAGCGCCGCCCATCTCCGCTCTCCTGAAAGAAATTGGGAGAGGAGGTGCCCGCATCTTAGCACAAAAGCTTCGGAACTACGATATGCAGGACTTGGCTCGTGTCAGCGGTGATGGCAGACAATCAGAATGAAATGCGCGCTCCTCATCGCGACCTGCCTGGCCTGGGCATGATGTTCCGGCGCAGATCAAACAAGCAGTGCGACAGCAAACCGAGTGCGCTGATCTTCGACTTCCGCCAGGAGTTACGTCGGCAGAAGCGGACGAAGCGCCGCTCGCTCGCGATGCTTGTTGGAGGTGGTCTGCTGGCGGGAGCTATTGGCGGGCTCGTCGGAACCAATTGGCCGGCGAGTATAGCTAGCGCGCAAGCCACAGGGGCGCATACCTTTGCCGTGTGCGGCACGATCCGAAAGACGTGCGTGGTCGATGGCGACACGATCTGGCTCGAGGGCGTGAAAATCCGCATTGCCGATATAGACACGCCGGAGATTTCCTCGCCGAAATGCAGCGCCGAATACGAGAGAGGAATTCGTGCACGGGATCGGCTTGTCGTGCTGCTCAACGGAGGCGAGTTCGAACTGCGCCCGATCGGAAACCGCGATGAGGACCAGTACGGACGCAAGCTTCGCGTCATAATGCGAAGCGGCCGGTCATTAGGCGATCAGCTCGTATCGGAAAACCTGGCCCGCACCTGGACCGGTCGGCGGGAGTCGTGGTGCTGATGCGCGATTGGCGGACCGACGAAGAGCGCGCCGAGGACGAAGCGAACGCCTGGAAACTCCATCTCGAAGCGTGGATAATCGGGGCCGCGATGCTGTTGGCGATCGCAGGCGCTATCGGTTGGCTAATGTGACGCTTACCCGAGAACAGGAATTGTGGGGCATGGCGCTTTGGGTTGAGAAGGCACACGGCAATCGCGGGCCCTCTTTCATTGCCGAGAGAATAGACGCGCTTTCTCGATCCGGTGAAAAGGACGGGGCTCGCCTGTGGCAGGAGGTTGCTCGCCGCTTTGACAGTCTCGCGGACCGGCAGAAAGACGATCCGTCCTCGTAAGCCCTTTGCCTTCACTGCCGCGTTCGATCCGATCGAGATAGGCATTCAACCGTTCGAGAGTGCGTCGTCTGGGGCGCCTCCCCATTCTCAGGTCGAGCACGAACCTCGGGTCACCGACTGCGCGGCGGCCGAAGCGTGTCGCGGAAATGCGGTGCTTGATGAGGTGTATCTCGATCCGGTCCAACAACGTCATCACTCCTAGCCTCGACTCACATCTTCCTTGCGTTCCTGTTATGTTCCTACTAGGAAGAATTTTGCGAGTCTAGGAAGAATCCTATACCCGACGAGAAACGTAGAGGACTGACCATGGAGAATGTCAGGGAAGAGCTTGACCGGCTGATCCAGAAGCACAAATACGGTTATGCATCGATCTCGAGGCTGCTGGGGCGCAATGCCAGCTACATCCAGCAGTTCATCAAGCGAGGCTCGCCCCGCAAGCTCGACGATGAAGACCGCAAGATCCTGGCGAGCTTCTTCGGCGTCGATGAACAGGTTTTCGGTGGCCCGGCCAACGTCGTTTGGGACGGCCTCGTGGAAATCCCCGTGCTCGACGTCGAGGCATCCGCGGGTTTTGGCGCAGTGGCGGCGAGTGAGACTGCACAAACGCGCTTCGGGTTCGATGAGCGCTGGCTCCGTAGTCTGACGTCGGCAAAAAGCGCCAGCCTGTCGATCGTGCGCGTGATGGGCGACTCTATGGAGCCCACGCTCAGCGACGGCGATGAAGTGCTCGTCGATGCGTCCGATCATGCCTCGCGGCTCCGCGACGGAATTTACGTCCTTCGCGCCGATGATGCACTTGTGGTGAAACGCGTCGCCATCAAGCCGGGAGGCAAGCAGATTACGATCGCTAGCGACAATCCCGCATACCCGACCTGGAGCGACATGGACCGCTCAGAGGTACACGTGGTGGGGCGGGTGATCTGGTTTGGGCGGGCGCTCTAGCTTGTACGGCAGGATGGGCCGGAACCGGCCGGTCTGACGTTGGCTCACGATCCGGAAAGCCAGCCCTTCGCAGCCTCCGCTTGAAAGATTGCCCACTTCGGCTCTCCTGATCGGTTAGCCGCTATGTGGGTAGGGACGGCTCACGCCGCGTAGCGGCCATCCTGCAGTTTGCGCACCCGGCCCATGCCCGCCAACGCATCGAGCACCGGCACCACCGTGGCCGCACGCTTGCCTCTGAAAGCCCGCGCGATTTCTCCCGCACCGAGGGGTTTCTCAGCGCGCGCGACCACGCTCGCCACCACTACCACCTGCTCGGGCAATGCCCTGGGCCATTCGAGGATCTCGATGCCTGGCTTTTCCGCTTGGGGCAGCGCCAGCGCCGCCTGCTCGACTGGCGCGACATATGTGGGTGCCTGGAATTCAGGGCGAAGCCAGCGCACCTTGCCCTTTGCTTCCTCCGCCGCCCGCTCCTTGTTGAGCGCGACGAGCCGGTCTAGGATTTCCTCCTCGCTCAGGTCGGCCGGCCAGCGATAGGCCTCGGCCACCCCCGCATCGATCTCTTCGTGGTATTGCCGGATCAGCGAGACGCAGCCGCGCCCCACCACGTCGCGATCCTTGTCGGACAACACCTTCGCCGCCGCCTCGGCAGCGCGCAGCGCTTCGAGCGCGTTGTAGAGCTTGGTCAGCGTGAGGTCCTCGTGCCGCGCGAGCACGTCCTTGCGCAAGGCGTCGAGCTTTTCGGCGGCGTCGCGGATGCGGAACTTGAGCGTTTCGTCGGAGGGGTCCGGGAAAGGAAAGGGATCGAAGCACATTTCATTCTGGTAACGAGGATCATCACCCGCGCCTTGTCTCCCGCCGGCGCGTAACGCCCAGAATTCGTGAATGCGGCTGGAGAGGACTGCCAGAATCCAAGCGTCGTCTGACGCCACTGCAATTACAGACCCATCGATGATGAGTTGGCGACTCTCTACGAACGTGAAGATGGGGTGCGTGTGAGTC
Source organism: Tsuneonella amylolytica (assembly GCF_003626915.1). Classification (NCBI taxonomy): domain Bacteria; kingdom Pseudomonadati; phylum Pseudomonadota; class Alphaproteobacteria; order Sphingomonadales; family Erythrobacteraceae; genus Tsuneonella; species Tsuneonella amylolytica. The sequence goes on along the minus strand of NZ_CP032570.1, from coordinate 1,880,649 downwards.
TCGGAGGTAACAATGTAGCGCTGCAGGTCTCGGGTCGAGGCCCGCAGGCGCGGCCTGGGTTCTACGAAACGCCACCACTCTTCACTGTACGCTTCACGATCGTTGTGATCGCGCTCGGGCTTTACGTAGGTCAAAAGGTGATCATAGACTGTCGGATAGTTCCGCTTCACCTCGTCCTCAGAAAAATCAAAGAAATCCAGAGCAAAAATCCAGGCGCGAAGTTCACTCACGTCGGTTCCCGCGAAGACCCGGGGCATCCGGTCCAAGGGGACGCCCTCTCGCTCGAAAGCGTCGCGACGAGCTGAACTTATTTTGAAGCCTTCGCCGGACATTTTTACGCCCATCCAACAGATCTTGGAGTTGGACTTAAGCGCTGTTGCTGAAGCCACTTGCGGGCCGATAGTTAGGTCAACATTGATCCGTCCCATCCGAGTGTCAAAATCTAGATAAGTTGTGCCACTCCGCCGGCTCTCGGTTTTTATTGTCCACAAACAGCCTGCGCTGTCGCCGGCTGCGCCAACGGTCATCGCAATTCGCACCGAGGCAGTCGTCTCTTGATCGTGCCAGGGATGATTGGGGATTGCGAATTTAAGGTGGATCAGACGTCCACGATCCTTCTCAAGGTGCTCACGTAAGACCGAACGGTTGCTAGGCTGCGCGATCGTCTTGGTCGTTATTAGTCCGAAGCGCCGCACCTTCCCTATGCCGACAAGCATCGCGGACCGTGCCCACCAATAGGTCACAAAGTCGATTTCGCCGGAGAGATCGTTGTAGGCCAACCGCAAGGCGTCCACGTAAGGCGAACTAAGTCGCTTACGCATCCGACGGCACCCGATGAAAGGAGGATTGCCGATTATGAAATTGGCGTCCGGCCATCGCGCCTGTCTTGGCTCGATGTATCTATAGATCTCCGCGCGCGCCGACTCGTCTGGGATCAGCCGATTTGTCGACGCTTGGCGCTTCATTGTAGTGCCGTCCCAACGCGTAACGGGCCGATTTTGATCGTCGCGAACTAGCTCGCGCCTATCCCACTCAATCAGCGCATCCCTGCACTCGATGGTCTTCACGTCGCGCAGCACCGGCGGCTCCGGCATTCGATCCTCGCCGTTCACCCGGAAGTGCCATTGGAGATAGCCGATCCACAGCACCAGCTGGGCGATCTCCGCCGCGCGCGGGTTGATCTCGATACCGAGGAAGTTCTCCGGGGTGATCGTGTGGCCGGACAGCTCGGCAAGGTAGCGCTCGTCGCCTAGTTCCTCGAGTAGCTCGAGCACTTCACCTTCGAGCTCCTTCATCCGCGCCAATGCGACGTAGAGGAAATTGCCCGTGCCGCAGGCGGGATCGAGCACCTTGGTCTGCGCCAGCTGCCCGTGGAACGCCTCGACGAGCCGCCGCGCCTTCTCCCGGTCGCCCGCCTCGGCCGCTTCCATCGCTGCCGTGCGGGCGCCAAGCCAGTCCTCGCGCAGCGGCTCCATGATCGTCGGCCCGACCAGCCGCTCGACGTAGGCGCGCGGGGTGTAATGCGCGCCAAGCTTCGCCCGCTCCTTTGGGTTGAGCGCGCGCTCCAGTAGAGTCCCGAAGATCGCCGGCTCGACCTGCCGCCAGTCAGCCTTGGCCGCCCCGAGCAGCACGTCGATCTCACCCGTGGTCAGCGCAATCGCCGTGGTATCCTTGAACAGGTAGCCGTTGAACCGGCGCACGGTCTCGCCCGCTTCGCCTAGCGCGCCGGTAAAGCGACCTTTGTCCATCGCCTTCCAAAGATCGGTGAGTTGCGGCGGCAGGTTCTCGGGCCGGTCGCGCACCTTCGCCAGCAGCGCACTGAAGCTCTTCTTCGGAATAAGGCGCGTGTCCTCGGCGAACATCGTGAACAGCAGGCGCATCAGGAAGGCGGCAACGCGGTCGGGGTTCTGCTCGCGCGCCTCGATATTCTTGGCCAAAGCGGCGAGATGGTTGGCCACCTCGCGCGTGACGCGCGCCGCCTCGGCTGAAGGGTCGAGCGACATGGGGGCGGTCCAGATCGCCGCCAGTCGCGTGCGTACGTCTTCGTCGCGCAAGTCCTCCAGCGTGATGCGGAACCGCCGGCGGTCCGGGAACGGGACGTAGGGCCGCCCGTCGCAGGCGAAGTTGGCATAGACGTCGATGCAATAGCCGATATCACTCACCAGCAGGAACGGTGGCCAGCCGTGACCTTCGGGAAGGGCACGGGCATAACCATCGGCCTGGCCGGCAGCGCGCAACATGGCGCCAGTCCATTGCTCAGTGCCGCGCTTCGCCATGCCGCGCTTGAAGCGCTCAGCGGCGGTTTGGCCGAAGAGGTCGCGCAAGGCATCGCCCCGGCCCTCGTCCACTGCGTTGGCGTCTGCAGCGCTGCCCTGCTTAGCTTCGAGGATGAAGCAGTCACGCTTGTAGAGGTCGATCCAGCCATTGGAGGTAGTACCGTCGATCTCGGCTTTTACCACGTGGCGCTCGAACACGTAGTCGTTGCGCACGGTATCGCTCTGCGTCGGCTGCGGCTGGTCGACGCCGAGCAGCGCACACAGGTCGGTCACGAACAGCTGCGTGTTCGCGCGCTCATTGCCCCCTGATACCTGCCACTTTGCGATGAATTCGTCAGCGTCCACGTGCCCTCCGTGAGCATATTGGGGGTAAGCGTCGGAAAAGAAAAGGGCTGCCACCGACGGCGATCGGCGTAGAGCGTCGCGGCTGGATTTGGGCCGGAAGCGGAAAGGCAGCTTTTATATCTTTGAGCGGATTAAGCGGACAGCGACTGCTGACCGAATCGCAAGCCGGTGCATTAGAGAATGGTCTGGAGAAACCCCTCTTGGCATAGACTTTTGCCGTCGTTGAAACGCCCTGCAGGACAGCCAACACGGAGCCGAGAGCCACAAACTAAATCGGTTTACTATTTAGCGCGCCTTTCCTACCATCCAGAGATGGCGAGAGAAACCTTTACGATTGAGGGCGCAGGCGCGATTTCTCTTACAGCCGAGGCTGAGGGGGATGCCTACGCTAAACCCGTCCTTCTTGCGCACGGCGGCGGGCAGACACGGCGCGCGTGGAGAAGGGTGGTCAGCGAGCTGGCTCAAGCCGGCTTTCGCGCAATCGCCTTCGACATGCGCGGTCACGGAGACAGCGATTGGTCGCCATGCGGAGCTTATGAAATGCGCGACTTCGCGGCGGATCTGGTCGCTGCAGCGTCGCGCCTGGACCAGAAGCCAGCGCTGGTCGGCGCTTCACTGGGCGGGCTCGCTGGACTGATTGCCGCAGGGGAGCTTGCTCCAGGTAGCTTTGCTTCACTCACATTGGTCGACATTGCCCCGCGCATGGAGCCCAGCGGTGTGATGCGCGTGGTTGGTTTCATGGAAGAGCATGTCGATAGCGGCTTCGCCTCACCAGAGGAGGCGGCCGACGTGATCGCTCGCTACATGCCGCATCGTCCCAAGCGGGGCGCGAGCGATGGTCTGAAAAACTATCTGCGGCAGAAGTCGGATGGGCGCTTCTATTGGCACTGGGACCCGGTGTTTATCCGTAATATAATGTCAGCCAGACAAGGCGACCCAGACAGCCAAGAACGTCAATCGGCAATGCTGAGCCAAGCTGCGGCGAATCTCACGCTTCCGCTTCACCTCATCCGAGGCGGCTCTAGCGATCTTGTTTCCGAAGAGGCCGTTTTGCATCTGCGACAACTCGCCCCCCATGCAGAATACACCGATATTGCCGATGCCACGCACATGGTCGTGGGCGATGCGAACGATGCCTTCTCCGCCGCTATCGTCGATTTCCTAGGGTGCCATCACTCATCCGATACGGCTCAGCCACAGGGGACGAGGGAGCTATGATCGATCGAGAGCGCTTGCAGGAAATGCTGCATATCGCGCCGTTTCACCGATGGCTTGGGCTGGAGATTGCGACATGCTCCGACCAGTCAATCGCGATCACCATGCCATGGCGCGAAGAGATCGTGTCGAACCCTATGATTGGGTCGGCGCATGGAGGGATCCTGGCTTCACTGGTCGACCTCACCGGGCTTTATACTCTGCTTGCCGGGGGCGTCGCGGCGAGAGCGACGGCCGATCTGCATGTCGATTACCACCGTCCTGCAACCTCAGGACCTCTCACTGCTCACGGACAGATCGTGAAGATCGGGCGACAGATTTCGGTGGCCGAAACCCGGGTTCTCGAGCCCGACGACAAGTTGGTCGCCAGCGGCAGGGGCGCCTACTTCTCGTCAACCGGATCACTTGATCAGCGCGGCGGGACTATTGATCTCGAACAGGCTCTTGCCACCCAAGGCCCAGCGACTTCTGCAGCGCGATCCACGCCAGCGTAAGGGCACCTTTTGCCCGGACGAGGTCTGCTGAGGCCTGCTGCTGTTCTCGCAGGGCCCGGTTGAGGTCAGCCTTCGAGATCGCTCCTGCGGCAAAACGTTGGCGGTTCAGGTCCGCCGCGCCGTCAGCCTGCTTCTTGATTTGCATACTGGCAGCGAGCGCAACACGCTGCTGGCCGAAGCGAGCCAAGGCACGTTCGGCGTCTTGCAGTGCCAGAAGCACCGTCTGCTGGTAATTGGCGACTGCTTCGTTGCGCGCCGCCCCGGCTTGGTCGATCGCAGCGTCTACCCTGCCGAAATCCAGAAAATTCCACTGGAGGCGCGGGATCGCGAGTGCGGAGAATTCGCCGACATCGACAACGTCGTCCAACGAGGATCCGCCGAGGCCCAGGATCCCTGTGAAGGACAATTTCGGGAACCGCGCCGCCTCGGCCACCCCGATCCGCGCCGTCGACGCGGCAAGAGACCGTTCGGCCGCCCTTATGTCAGGCCGACGCGCCACCAGGCTTGCCGGATCGCCAATCGCGACCTGCTCTGGCGGCATGGGAATGGAGCGCACAGTCGTGAGCGCTGCATCAGCTGATCCCGGCACCTGTCCGGTCAGTATAGCGAGCGCATCAGACAGGACTGCGATATCCGCTTCAGCTTCGGCAAGTTGTGACTTGAGCACCTCCAGTTCGGCATTCGCGGTGCCTACCGGGAAAAGCGGCAATGCACCGCGCTGATAGCGTTGGTATGTCAGCGCCAGGATCTCTTCCTGCAACGAAATCTGCGCCTCAAATTGCTCTGCGCGGAATTGGGCCTCCCGCAAATTGACGTAGGTGCTGGCCACTTGGGCAGTCAACTGGACCTTTGCGTCCTCTGCATTGGCTACCGTTGCAGCAGCTTGGGCATTGCCGGCCTCAATACGCCTGCGCGAGCCACCGGCAAACTCCAGCTCCCAGTTCGCGTTAAGGCCCACATTGTAAAAGCTGAGCGAGTCATCGGTTTCTGCGTCAGGATTGGTTTGCTCTGACGGGGGGGGCGCCCCGCCTTGAAGGTCGAGACCAGGAAGCCGGCCCTGCACGGTAGTGGCCTGTGCCCCAAGCGTTGGCATTCGACCCGCACGGTCTTGCCTGATGGATGCCCGTGCCTGAGCAATGCGCGCCTGCGCTGCGGCGAGCGAGGGGTTGCCGGACAGCGCAGCCTCCACCAGCCGCGTCAACTCGGGATCGCCGAGCAGCAGCCACCATTGAGCGACAACCGGATCAGATGCGCTCACATCGCTGCCAGCGCGCACAAAGCGAGCGCCCGTGTCTGCTGACACAACTTCCGGGGGGCCTGCATAATCGGGCCCTGCCGTGCATCCAGCTAGCAAGGCGATAGTGACAAGCGGAGGTAGCAAGTGGCGCATAATCTCGGGCTCAGTGCATCGAAAGGGAGACATTTTTCGGGAGCGGCTTGAGGAACAGGGCAAGCGGGACCGTCGCGAGTGTGAGAAGTCCCATCACCAGAAAGACGTCATTGTAGGTCATGATGAACGCTTCGCGCTGGAGAGTGCCGCCGAGTGCCGCCATCGCTCGTTCCATATCGCCCAGGCTTCGCGCCAGTCCGTCGAGATAGGTCTGCAGCGAAACGCTGTTCGCATTCAGCGTTTCTTCCATGCGCCTCGTATGGTGCCAAATTCGCTGGTCCTGGAACGAAGCGAGGGCCGAAAGGGCGAATGATCCGCCAAGATTGCGGGCCGCGTTGAAAATGCCCGAGGCATCGCCCGCGTCTTCCTTGGCCACCGACGCAACCGTTGCCTGATTCAGGAACATCATCGCAAGTATCATTCCGGCCCCGCGGATAAGCTGACTTTCAGTGAAGACAGCGCCGCCGGATTCGGCAGTCAGACTCGTGCTGACAAAGCAGCTGATCGCCATCAGCAGCATTCCGGTGCCGACGGCAATGCGGATGTCCACCTTGCGGATCATCAGGGGCAGAACCGGCATGAGGAGAAAGGCCGGGACACCCATCCAGAAGATGACCAGTCCCGTCTGAAAAGCATTAAAGTCAGAGATGATCGCCAGAAACTGCGGAATGACATAGGTCGAACCATACATCACCATGCCCAGGGCGAGCGCCATGATCGCGACGCTGGCGAACTGTCGATTGAGCAGAAGCCGAAGTTTCAAGACCGGCTTGCTTGCTTTCACTTGTCCGTAAATCAAACAGGCAAAGCCGATAATGGTCACCACCGTTAGCCAGCGAATGAGTGAGGACTCGAACCATTCCTCATGGTGCCCTTCCTCGAGTACAACAGTCAGACCGCCCAGTCCGAGGATCAGCCCGAGAATGCCAGCCCAATCGGCGTCCGTGAGATATTCCCACTTGGGCTTCTCGTGAGGCAGCCCGATAAACAGCAGGAGCAGCAGGATTGCGCAGACTGGCACATTGACGAAAAAGGCATAGTGCCAGCTCAGGTTCTCGGTCAGCCAGCCGCCGATCAATGGCCCCATCACGGGGCCAAGAACCACAGTCATGCCGAACAGGGCCATTCCGATTGGCTGTTGGTGCGGCGGCAATCGTTTAGCCACAATAGTCATTGCGGTCGGAATGAGGACACCGCCCGTGAAGCCCTGGCCCGTGCGGCCGATGATCATGGTAGTAAGGTCGGTGGCAACCCCGCATAGCACCGAAAAAGCGGTGAACGCGCTGACCGCTATAATGAGAAGGGTTCGCAGACCGAACAGCCGTTCCAGCCAGGCGCTCAGCGGAATGACGACGATTTCAGCGACAAGAAACGAAGTTGCGATCCAGGTTCCTTCTGTCCCGCTGGCCCCGATCTCGCCCTGAATGACCGGAAGAGCCGAATTGACGATCGAGATGTCCAGCGTCGCGAGCATGGCGCCAAGCGCGCCCGCGGCCACAGCGACCCAGGCAGTCACGTCTGCGTTCTTTCGGCCCCCGGCCGGCCCGATCGAAGTGTCCTGCGCTGCCAGTATCTCGGTCATTGAGTCCGACTCGAGATCTCTTCCAATTCGCCGGCAGCATTCCGGGTGTCGACCGTAGCCACTACCGACATGCCGGGAACGAGCAGACGCCGCACTTCAGGGGGAGCATCGATAGCGATGCGGACGGGTATCCGTTGAACGATCTTGGTAAAGTTGCCGGTGGCATTTTCGGGGGGGAGGATGGAAAATTCCGCGCCCGTTCCCGGCGATATGCTGTCCACTTGTCCCGCGATCTCAAGGTCGGGTAGGGCGTCAACTTCGAGCCTGACGCTTTGGCCAGCCCGGATCAGGCCGACCTGCGTTTCCTTGAAGTTTGCCGTCACGTAGATCGCCCTCACCGGAACCACCGTCATCAAACGTTGACCCGGTTGCACGAACTGGCCCACCCTCACCGAGAGATCGCCGACGCGGCCGGCCTTGCTGGCGCGCAGCAAGGTCGATTCAACCGTAAGGTCGGCTGTTTCCAGCTGAGCGCGAGCAGCGTCTGCCTGCGCCTGGGTCTGGTTGATCTGCTCGAACAGGGTCCCTCGGCGCGCGGTCGCGGCAGCCACCGCCGCCTGCGCGGCGACGAGTTCGGCCCGCGCTTGCCGCGCCTGCGCCTCATACTGGTCTAGCTTTTCCCGCGGTTCGGCTCCTGTCGCGGCAAGGGGCCGATATCGCGCCACCTGGTCGTTCGCGAGGTCCAGTGCTGCGCGCGCGGCGGCGAGTTGGCCCCGCGCCTGGCGAATGGCTGCATCCTGTTCGGCTACCTGAGAACGGATTGTGTCGGCACCGGCCAGGGTCGCAGCGATCTGTGCGCGCGCCTGTTGCGCTTGCGCCTGATAATCCCGCAGATCCAGCTGTACGAGGGCTCCGCCGCGAGCAACCTGCTCGTTCTCCCCCACGAAGACCTCTTCGACGTATCCCGCTACCTTGGAAGAGATAACGACGCTGTCGGCAGCGACATAGGCGTTATCGGTCGACTGCATGTACTGTCCGTAGGTTACGTGCCGGTAGTACCACCAGATCCCGCCAAGCAGCACGGCAAGACCAACGATGATTAGCACGATGCGCAAGCCACGCCGCGATTGCGGTTTCGTTGGGGTTGTGCCCTCCTGCTCCGGTTGGTTGGAGTTATCGGTCATCTGACTCTTTCGGCAGCCTCAGTAAAAGGTGAACGCGTCTCGCGCCCTATGAGCCGTGAGTCAGATAGTAAAGGCATTTAGCAGTTTGCATTTGGGCATCCGAGGCTATCCGACTACACAGCGCTGTGGATGAAAAACCAGATACCATGTCACGGTCTCAGCGTCGGCAGAAGGTCATCACCGATGATGACCGCATTCTCTATCTTATGGACGAGATCAGTCGCGGCGCGCGCAGAGTGTACGATGCGAGGGTCGCCAGGATCGGTCTCAATCAGACACAGTGGAGGATCATCGGACAACTTCTTCGCGATCCTGCTCTTACGCAGGCTGAAATCGCCAAGAAACTGGAACTGGAATCGGCGACCATCGGCCAGGCGGTTGCAGGTCTTTGCGCACGCGGGCTGATGAAAAGGCTTCGAGCTGAGACGGATCGGCGAGCGTGGCAGCTCATCCTCACGGAGCGGCTTGACGATCTGCTGCCCGAACTGAGAGGCTCCGCGGATAGGCTTCATGGTCTGCTTTGGCGCGACATTGCCGCCGACGAGAAGCAAACGTTGCAGCAGATTCTTGCAAGGGTATCGGAAAATCTGGACCAACTCCGGGCCGAGGCTGAGTAAAATCATGGCATCGCCCCCGGAAAAGCCTATCAGCAGCATCGCTCGCGCCGCGGAGATCGGCCAAATCCTAATGAGGCACGGCGCGAAGAATCTCGCCGGAGCCCTCGGATTTATTCCCTCTTCGAGCAATGTCATCGATCCTCGCGAATTTCGTCCGGCTGCAGTTGTGGCGTTCCTCCGTGACATCGGGCCAGTCGGCATAAAGCTGGGGCAACTCCTCGCCACCCGAAGCGATCTGTTTACCGAACACTGGATCACGGCATTCTCAACCCTGCACGATCAGGTGTCGTCAGTGCCCTTCGCAGATATCGAGCCCGTACTTGCTTCAAGCTGGGGTGAGGACTGGCGGAGCGACTTTGCGCAGTTCGACGAAAAGCCTTTGGCCTCTGCCTCCATAGCGCAAACCTATTCCGCCAGACTGCGGGACGGAAGCGAGGTCATCGTGAAGGTTCGGCGGCCAGGCACTGCCGCTCGGATGGAGGCTGATGTGCGCCTCCTTATACGCCTTGCCGGGATCGTGGAAGCACGGTCGCCGGACATCGCGCGTTACCGGCCAGTCGAGTTTCTGCGGACCTTCGGCCGCAATCTTGCCTGGGAGATGGACCTCGCTGCGGAATCCCGAGCCTGCGAGCGGATCGGCGCATATCTCGATACCATCGGCGTCAGGACCCCGGCCATCCATTGGGAACTGACCGGGCTGCGGGTGAACGTTCAGGAACGCCTGTACGGCAGGCCCGCGTCTTCGCTGGGCAGCCCATCGGGCGACCCGCGGGTGGCGGCTTTCGCTAAAAGCTATGCCAACGCTGTCCTGCGGATGATCATCCTGAACGGCGAATTTCACGGCGACCCCCATCCCGGTAACGTCTTCATGATCGGCGAGCAGGATGTCGGCTTCATCGACTTTGGATCGGTCGGGACGCTCACCAAGGCCAGGCGCGACGAGATCGTCCGCCTCGTGCTTGCGATCGCTGGTGAGGAAACCAGCGATGTCGCGAATGTCCTGCTCGCATGGGCGGGGGAGCCGAAGGTGGATCGCGATGCGCTCGCGGTGGATCTGGATCAGTTGATCGGAGAGTTCAGGGGGACCGTGCTATCTGGCATCGAGTTCTCGCAGATTTTTTCCCGCGTTTTCGACCTGTTGCGGGATTATCGACTGGTTCTGCCACCTGATCTGGCCATTCTTCTGCGTACCTTGTTGACTGCAGAGGGCTTCGTCCGATCGCTGGCACCGGACTACAACATCGCCGAAGAGACCCGGCCGATCATGACGGAGCTTCTCGCCGAGCGGTTCTCGCTCGGCAGCGCTCGGTCGGGTTTGAAGAGACTTCGCGGTCAGCTGCTGGGTTTGTCGGCGTCCTTGCCCGACATACTTGCCACTGCGAACTCGATCGCAAAGTCAGGATATGTGCCGGTTCAGCTCGATCCGCTCAGTATCGAGCAGCTCACTGGACTTCGCAATGAGCGTCAGTCCTTGAAAGGCCCTCTAGCTGCCGCATTGATCATAGCTAGCGCGTTGCTTGTCGATCAATCCTGGCTTCTGGCTGGCGGCGCGCTTGTGATTGCTGGGGTGGTGCTCATCCGAAAGTCATAATGAAGGAGCAACTTAATTCGTGCACGGTCACGATACGGCAAAGCCGAACTTAACGAGGATTTCATGCGCCTCACTTCAGCGACCAAGACGCATCGCGAAGAAAATTTTTCGACCTATTGCGATTGAAGGCTTATTTTCCTCAATCAGACGAAACTTTGGAACGGCAGCTTTCAGGCGTGTCCTCGCCTGACTTTATGGCCGCTATTGGGGCGCAATCCGGACGTTTGGTGCACACCGCCGAGCGCGCAAGTCGTGGCGCACTCCGGAGGTCTTGCGGCCAATGGCTGCTACAACGACCGCAAGAATGGCGGCCGGCATTGTCATCTGGGGCAGAGCTCCGCGCAACCGGCCAGTCCTCAGCGCGCAGGCGGCGAGGTGTACTACCCGAACTGCACCGCCGCGCGGAAGGCCGACGCCGCCCGGTCCGGCGGGGGCAGCCCGGCTACGGGAGCCACCTCGATCGCGACAATGATGGCACAGACTGCGAGTAGCCGCGCCTAAATCCCGATATCGATTGCCCGGGTCTTTTCGCGAGACAGTTCACGCTCGGTATCGCGCCCCGGCTGCTCGCCAAGGCCCTTCGACACTCCGATAGCAGCGGCATTTCGCAGGCGCTCGATCACCTCCAGCGCCGAAGCTTTCTCGCCCTTGTTGCGTGCCACCGCGCCTGCCAGCTTCGCCGCGCTGTCTACCACCAGCGTCAGATGATCGCGCAGACGCGTCGCGGTCACCAGAAACGTCTGCTGGTTCGAGAGATTGCGCTCGCGGCTGTCCATGACGGCGATGCCCCGGTCGGATGTCAGCCCCTGCGCCATGTGCGCGTTGAGCGCATAGGCGAGATCGATCCGCTTCAGCATCGGGTCTCCCTGCTTCAGCTGGAGCTGCTCGCCCTTCGAGGTCTCGACCGTCAACCGACCCCGCTCGATTGAAACGACCTTGGCGCGGTCGGCATTGAGCAGTCCGCGCTGGTGATCGTTGCGCGTCCAGCGGATCTGGTCGCTACGGTGAATTTCGAGCTCGCGCCGTTCGAACAGCACCAGATTGCCGTCCTTGTCGGCCTTCTGCATCCGGGCTGGCCTAAACGCATGCTGCCGGCCGCGCTCGTCCTCAAGCCGAACGATGCCTTTCGCCTCATCGATGCCGCAGACAGCATACTCGCCGCGCTTGAGCCCCAAGGTACGCTCCGCCTTCGCGACCTCAAGCACCATGCCTGGCCGGTAGGCAGCTAGGTAACGCAATTCCTCGCGGGTGAAGTTCACGCGATCGAGCATGTCGAGTGCGATCTTCTCGGGGCCGATTTCTCCGTTCGCCTGCAGGCCGCGTTGGACCGCCTCGTTGACCGCAGAGCGAATGTTGCGGCCCGAGGCATAGATCGCTGTGTGCTTGCGCTCAGAGGGGGGAAGCGCGAGCCAGTGTTCCGCCGCGACGATCGCGCCCTCGCCCTCGGTTTCGACGGTGTGCTCCTTGAGATGGTCGAGCGCCGATCGCACAAGACCTGCCTGTGCGGCCGCCTGCGCCTGCCGGAGAACGGGGTCGCGGCCGCGCAGATTGGTGTTCATCTCTGCCTTGGCGATCCCGCCCTGCTGAAGCAGCGCGAACGGCTTTCCGGCATCGACCGCTCCGAGCTGCTTGCGATCGCCCATCAGGACCAGGCGGTGCACGCCGGCCAGGTTGGCGATGCGGAGCAGCTGTTCCTTGTCTGCGTTCGAGACCATCGAGGCCTCATCGAGCACCAGGATATAGTCCCTCAAGGCTGCCTTCGCCTCATTGTGACTAGGGCCATTTCCCGGCTCGTCGATCAGCTTGTCCCAGTCCTTGAGGAAGCGGGCGAGCGTCTGCGAACGAATGCCCGTGTCCCGCTCGAGCATCTGCACCAGCGTGTTCTGCACCGCGAGGCCGATCACCGGATGCCCTTCTTCGCGCAGCACTTCGGCCACCGGCTTCAGCACGCTCGACTTGCCGGCACCCGCGACGCCTTGGATGGCGATGGTGCGATCGGCCGACGACAGGATCAGCCGGGCGGCGCCGAGTTGTCCCTCGTTGAGCTTGAACCCGTGGTTGACCTGGGCCGACGCCTGGACGCGGCTGGTTGCCTCACTTTCCGCGATACCGGGCTCGATCGCGCCTTTGCCTTCGGCCGCCCAGGCAAGGATGCGCGTCTCGACTTCAACCGCCTCACGGCTCGTGACCCAGCCCCTGTGCTTGCCCGTCCCCTCCAGAAGATGGCCCGAGCGGACCAGTGAGCGGACGGCGGTTTCGACGTGGGAGATCGTCGTCGGCAGACCGAAGTCGAGCGCCGCCTTGTAAAGCGCTTCGCGCTCGAAGCCTGCCTCGCGCTGTGAGAGATGGCGCACGCCAGAGGCGACCGCCTGCGCCGCCGCGATGGCTTCGGGACCTTTCTTCAAGACATGGCTCGGCACCAGCGGGTCGCGCTCTTCGCCCGAAATGCGCGCGGCAAATTCCCGCAGGCGGGCGATACCGCGCTCGACCAGTGTGGCCGGCCGCGCGGCCTCCCTCTCCTGCGACGCCGCCCGCAGATGCGCGGATTCGACCAGCGGCTCGAGGTCAAGACCGATCTCCTTTGCCGCCTGATCCCAGCGAACGGCGAGCGCGCCGCGATCCTCGATCGCCTCCTTCGCTGAACGGGTCGCCAAGGCGGCAATCCGCCCGGCCTCCAGTCCCGAGCCACGGCGCGCATCGAGCACTTCCTGCCGCCGGGTGGAGAATGCCATCAGCTGTTCGCGGCCGATCCCCCGCGCCTCGAAATTGCCGTGCTTGAGCGCCGGACCGGTCTCGTAGCCGAGCTTCTCGACGCTCGTGCGAAACCGCGCCATCGCGATCGAATTGAGGAGCGTGTTCAGGGACCATAGCCGGTCGTTCTTGAGCGTGCGCCACACGCCGTCGGGGCCCCGAGTCACGTTGGCGACGACCGCATGAAAATGCAGATTGGGCTCCTGGTTGCGGTTGGTGTCGTGCTGGAACAGACCGATGGCAAGGTTGCCGGTGGCGACCGTGCGCACCTGCCCCTTCTCGACTAGCCTGGTTTCGGCAGCATTCTTTTCCGCCCAGGCGAGCGTCTCGATGACCGCTTCGCGGTAGGCTTCGACGATCCGCTCGTCCTTGCCGAGGAGAGCCAGCAGCGACCAGCTCTTGGGCAGCGAAAAGGTGAGGTCGGTGCCGGGCCGATGCCACTGGCCGTGATTGCCGACGTTCGATCCGTCGGGTAGCTCGCCGCGCAACAGCGCATCGAAGGCTTTGGTCTCGACGCGGCCCTTCAGGCCCAGCAGATCGGCGCCTTTGCCGATCCACTGGCCCGACCGGTCGGCATCGGCTCTGGCGTAGTAATTGTCAGCGGCGAAGTAGCTCGCGGCGGCCGACGGCGAGCGGACATTGGCGACAGAGAGCATTGGCGGCGGATCCCGTTTGGCCCCTCAAGCCTCCCGCCAGGCGATCAGATATCGGGCCCGATATCGCCCAGGTCGCGGTCCTGCTGTTCGCGCGCGGCGCCTCCGAGCAGCGCGCGCTGCTGATCCTCCTGTTGCCGGTGGTCGGCGCAGTTACGATCGCGTGCCGCATCCTGTGAGGTTTGCGGATCAGGGACATCCGGGCGCGACGGCTTGTCCGTCAGGCCGGCGGGTTCTCTTGGGCTCTCCCTGGCTTCGCCCAGCGGCAATTCGGATTGCGCGTGAGCACCGGTTTCCGGCCTGGAGCTAGACCTTGATGCAAGCCGCACGTCAATTGCCGGATCGGAGGGCAAGGACGCCTTGGCCGAGGCTTGCTTGCCGCTTCTTCCCGATTTCGGAGTGTCCGACTGCGCCGCGCGATTGCTCCGCGACGGTGCCTTCTGCGGTTCAACTGATGGGCGATCCTTGCGCGCCAGACGGCGCGGTTCGCCGCCCTCGTCGTCGCTCCCTGCGCGATGCTCCGCATTGCCCCGAGTATCAGAACGATCGCTGTCGCTGCGGTGGGCTGCGCCGGTTCGCGATGGCATCTCACGCGCGATGAACCCTTCGGCAAAACGGGGCCAATCGCGCGGGATCAGCGTGACCGGCGCTGCCGGGAATCCATCCGGAAACTTGATGAAGCCCGACAGGCTGGCAAGCTCCATGAACTCGTCGGGAAGGAGCAGCGGAACGACCTGTCGGCGGGGTGTCAGGCTGACCGCGTCGCGGGCGTTGTTATAGCCATAGCTGTAGCCTTCTTCCATTTCGCGGACCTCGCGGTGCCCAACGACATCGGAGCACCAGGTCGCGGTTTCACGGTCTGCCGTGGCAAGAATCAGCTTGGTTCTGGCGAGCGAGGACAGGGTCATCGCCATGTTCTCGCCGTAGACCTCCTTGAGCTTGGCGAAGGCATGCACGCCGGTGACGATTGCGCCGCCGAAGTTGCGCGCGGTCTGGAGGCCCTTTTCGAGCGACGGCAGGCGGTGCAGAGCCCCCAATTCGTCGATCAGGAACCACAGTTTGAGGTCGCGCGTGCGCCGCCCGGTCATCAACGTGTTGATCGCGGTATCGAGCCACAGCGTGAGCAACTGCGAGAGCACGCTCATGTCGACATAGCGCGCCGAAAGGAACAGCAGCGAGCCCGGTCCGCATGTCCCCCTGACCCACTTGCGGATCGAAAACGGCTCTCCGTCCGAGGGCAACATTTGCATCGCCTTGGCGTTGACGTTGAACACCGCCCGCACCGATTCCGCCATCTTGGCTGCGCTCGGCGTAGTGATCGGTCCCGCCATCGTGTCCTCGAGCAGCTTGTGCAGATCGGACAGGTCGGCGTTCATCAACTCGTCGGCGAGCGCCTGGTTGCTGCCCCGTCCTTCCGCGGCGAGTTTGATGCAGGTCTCGACGAACATGGTGCGCGCGGCAAGCACCCAGAACTGTTCCGAGCCGCCCCCGTCGTGGGGCACGAGCGATTCCGCGGCGGAATGGAATTCGGCGCGCGACGTGCAGTCGTTGAACACGCTCCACGCCGGGCAGCGGGCGTCGAGTGGGTTGAGAATGACGTCGCGATCCGCCTCGTAAAAGGTCTCGATAAAGGCCCCGGTGAGGTCGAATATCACCGCGCGCTCGCCCCGCTCGCGGATTTCGTCAACGAGATCGGTGAGCGCCACGGTCTTGCCGGTTCCGGTGGTCCCGACCAGCATCGCGTGGCTCTGCTCGCGTCGCCACGGCCAGCTCACGCCGGCGAGATGCGCGGGGGTATAGAGTCCCGCTTCGCGCAATGATGCGCGACCGGCCAGACGCCATGACCAACCCATTTCGCTGCCATATTCGCGCGCCCGCTCGCGGGCGTTGTGGCGGGCGATGTCGCGCTCCAGTTCGGGCAGCGTTGCGAGCGAAGAGCCGCGCACATGCTTCTTCTGTTTCGAGCGCTCGCCGAAGCGTTCGGCAATCCACCAGAAGGCGATGAACAGCGGGACGAGGACCAGGCTTGCAACCAAGAACGTACTTTGCAGGGCCTCCCCGAATGCGGCGACCGCGGCGCGCATCGGCGGGTACTGGGTGACGACCGACATGGGAAAGGCGGCGGTCTCGCCGTTGCCCAGTTTGAGGTGCACGAGCTTGGCGGGATCGAACTCCATGAAACCGTAGGCGGAGGCGTAGAGATGCATCCACAGGAGATAGGCCTCTTGCTCGCTGAGCGAGGATTGGACCTCCCACCAGCCAAGGCCGAGAATGACGAGCACGGTGACAAGCAGCGGTCCCTTGAGGCCCGCCGCAAACATGAAGCCGAAGTGGCCCAGCAGCTGGCTGCCGCGGGTGAAGTTGACGAGATTATGCTTCATGCTCGCCTCCCTTGCCGGAAGCCGGAATGAGACCGAGGCGCTCGAGGCGACGGTGATAGGCGGCGAGAGTGCGCTCCCTCAGAGACTCGTCGGAATGGTGGGTCAGCAGCGCGTCGAGCGCGACTGTGGCGAACACCCTCTGGCGCTCCGGATCGGCCCCGGTGGGGCGCAGAAGCGCATCGTTGTCACGGGTCCAGGCTGCGACCAGCAGGTCGCGCACGACGATGCTGACGCTGACCTGCCTGAGGCGCGCCTGGTCCCTAATCCAGTCCGCGATCAGTGGCGGAACATAGCTTTGCAGACTTTGATGACGTTGCACTTTTTCCAAGCTCCTTGAACGATAAGGAACCTGGTCCACCCTGCGGAAGGCGAGGATCAGACTAAATCACGGGCAGCCTGTAGGAAAACGGAAAGTTCGCCCATCTGTTCAAGGCTTTATGACAAAGTGATTTACCCGCAATTTGCGAATCCGCTTCATGCATCACCGGCAAATCAGTTGCTGCATCTCGCGAAATCAGGATTTATCCCATTGAAGAGACAATGAAACATCCGGCAGCACCGCTGCGTACGGTGTGCCCACTGTTCCCCATTGCGCGGCCAGTGCCAGTTGCCGAAGACGCTGTGTTTTTGAGGGCATTTGCCGCCTTTCGCCTAAGGAGCGTGAGCAATCCCTCGTCGGCGAGATTTCAGGCAGCAGGAAATGAGTTCGGCCCCGGCCCGACAAGAGATCGCACCTGCGAAAGAGGCGGCGGCAAAGGATCATGTGCGAAGCGGCCGGAACGGGGTCTGTCGTTTCGGCCCGCGCGCGCTGGTCCGACCCGCCGCCGGTTCGCAAGTGCGCGCGGGGCCCAGAACAAGAAGATCGCGCCCTCAGGAGCGCATTGCCAGATGCGCGGGACAGAGCGCGTCCACAGCCCCGCTCCGCATCCCCGAACCATCGTCCGGCGAGCATGAAAAAAGGGCGAAGAACCGTCGCCGGTTCCCGCCCTCTCTTCATCCTCAGAACTCGTCGAGCATTCCCCCGCGCACGGTGTGGACCACCCGGTTTGTCAGATGCGCCGGCAGGGCGTTGTAGTCGCCCTCGTCGAGCGCGAAGTAGCCTAGGGTCTCGTCCTCGACGATATGCTGATCGAAGTAGCTGTGCAGCGCGCGCCGTTCGGCAACCGCCAGTGCTTCGAAGTAGCTATCCGCGTTCGACGCGATTGGAGCAAGTGAAGCCATGATATCCTCCTGTTGTCTGTCCTTGAGACGACAGGAGGTCGGCCGATGGTCTTGCGGATCCCGGGTCCAGGATCGCCCTCCGGGCGACCGCGTCAGCGGCGGTGGGGGCAACGATTTTGTCGGACCGAAGCGAAGCGAAGGGGAGGCAAAATGGTGGGGCCCCGCCGTCCTTGACGCGGGAGCCGCAAGTCCATCACCATGGACGATCCGTGAGCCAGGACCATTCCCCACCTCTCGAATGAAGGGAGGGCCGATGAGAAGCGCAAAAAAACTCTTTCCTACACCCCGATGAGCCCGGCAGACTGAATGGTGGAGGCATCAAAGAGGGGACGAGGAAAGGACCCCACGAATGCCCACGAAGCGAAGCGCGGTCGATGCGCTCAGGAAGCTCGAAGCCGACCGGCAAGCTCTCGACGAGCGGCAACGCGAACTGGAAGAGAAAGCCGCTCTAGAGCTGGGGCAACTGATCCTCGGATCAGGTATCGAGGCGTTCTCGAGGAAGGGCCTCAAACAGGCCAGCGAGATGCTCGGCAAGCTCGGTGAAGCCGAAGCGCTCCGGCGGCTGAGAAGCGAACCGGCTGCATCCGGTCGCAACGGTACGCCCGCTGCTTCCTGAACAACACGAGAAGGAGCCCTGCCGCGCTTGCGGCAGAGCCCCTTCTCGGTCGCCGGTTAATCGATGACGTCAGTCGATCTCGGGCGCGTCGCGGTTGTCTCCGTCGCCATCCCTGGCGTTGCCGCGCGAGAGGAAGTCGACCTTGTCGGCGAGGATCTCGCAGCCGTAGCGCTTGACGCCATCCTGGTCTTCCCACTGGGTGTAGTGAAGCCGGCCCTGGACCGAGACGAGCTGGCCCTTGGTGCAGAACTGCCCGACGGTCTTGGAGAGGCCGTTGAAGCAGGTCACCCGGTGGAATTCGCTGTCCTTGGCGGTGTAGCCGTTTTCATCCTTGTAGGTCTTGCCGTCCTTGTCGCGCAGCGGTCGGTCGGTGACGACGGTGATGCCGGTGACGGAGGTTCCGCCCTTGGTCTCGCGGGATTCGGGATCGCGGGCGAGACGGCCGGTCAGGATTACGAGATTGGTCATGTGACTGGTCCTTCGGTGTGCCAAACCGGAAACCATTTCCGGCTTGCGAACAGCTGAAAGAAGCAGGGCATGGGAGGACTGCACCGCAGGGCGCGCCCGCGCCCAAGGGAAACGCCGTTTGCAAGGGGTGGTGCGGGCAGGCAGCGCAGCTGCCAACACGGCCCGAAGCAAAGGCGTTGCCGGCCTCAGCTGACCTGATTCAGGACTGTTCGCGAAAAAGCCGGATTGGGTTCGGGTGGCCTGGCGAAGGCGCACGCGGCGCCGCTCTCCTATCCGCCCTGCCCCTCACCCTCGCTAGCCGCCAGCAGGTCCATGAAATTGCGGGCCGCCTCCCGATCGTCAGCATCTTTGAGCGCCGCCTCAAGGTCAGGCGCAGAGCCAAGCATGTAAAGCAGCGCCCACAGGGCAAAGCGCTTGCCGCGGTCCTTTTCGAGGCCGAGATCTACCTGACAGCGCTCCAAACCCGAGGCCAGCACGTCGGGACTGACCTCCGATAGATCGGTGGATGAAAAGTAGCGTCGAAGCAGGTCATCGAGGTCCATAACGAAGACATAGCTCTATTTCACAGGGGACAGCGGCGTTGGTTCGCGACGGGATTGATCGTCGCTTACTGGGGCGGAAGCGGATCGAACGCTTTGAGACGGCTAACTGAACGAAGATAACCTTCGGTATTTACCTCATCGCTAACATTCAAAGGGTTATACGCTTACACGGTAAGTTGCGGGGTGCTCTAAGTGCGTCAAATCAGCACCAAAGCTCGTTCAATCGTCTAATATGTCTGCAACCGAGCTGTGTAATGTCATTGACGCCGGCAAGGATCAGGGTTCGCTCGAACTCTTCAAAGAGGAGGGACAGCGCACGGTTCACGCCTGCTTCGCCGGCGGCCGCCAACCCGTAAAGGTAAGGACGACCGATCGAGCAAGCGGTCGCGCCAAGCGCCAGCGCCTTCACCACGTCGGAGCCGCGCCGCACACCGCCATCACAAATCACATCGGGGCCTTCGCCGATTGCATCACGAACTAGTCCGATTTGATCGATCGGAGCAGGAGCTCCGTCGAGCTGGCGGCCGCCATGGTTGGAAATCATCACGCCGGTAGCGCCCGAACCGATCGCCCGTTTGGCATCTTCGGGCGTCATGACGCCTTTGATTGCAAGCGGGCCGCCCCACTCGGCAGCAAGCCATTCCACGTCGCGCCAAGTTACAGCGCGGTCGAATTGACCGCCGATATAGTCGAACAGGCTCATCGGCCCGGCCGCGAGCGCATCGACCTTGTGACTGACGTTCGCGAGGTCGAACCGAGATCCGGTGAGCGCAGGCAATGACCATCGGGGGTGAAGCGCGAAGCTCAGCATCGATTTCAGCGTCAGGCGGGGCGGAAGCGAAAGGCCGTTAACCCGGTCGCGTTCGCGGTTACCTGCTACCGGAGTGTCGACGGTCAGCGCGAGCCCATGGAACCCCGCTTCCTTACATCGCGCCACGAACTCGGTCGTGAGCCCACGATCCTTGAAGATGTAGATCTGGAACACCTTGGGACCGCCAAACGTCTCCGCCAGTGCTTCGAGCCGCGTCGTTCCCAGGGTGGACAGACTGTAGAGCAGGTCATGCCTGGCCGCCGCGCGCGCCACTGCCAGCTCGGCGTGGCCGTGGAACATGCGGGTCAACCCCGTCGGCGCAAGCATCAACGGCCATGCGATCCGCTCGCCGAACAACGTCGTCCCGGTCCTGATCCGCGACACGTCGTTCAACACGTCCGGCACCAGCTCGTACTGCGCGAATGCCGCTGCGTTACGCCTGAGCGTCACCTCGTCGTCGGCACCGCCGTCAATATAGTCGAATATCGGACGCGGCAGTCTTCGGCGGGCCAGCGCGCGCAAGTCGGCAATGTTATTCGCGCGCCGCAAGGCCCTCATCGTACCGCTCCGCGTCAACTCGAGGCTTCGTCCTCCGAGACTCGGAGATCAGAAGCCCGCTCCGAAGGTGACGCCAATCGTCCGAGGACGCGCAATGGTCGCCCGTGCGTCCAGGCCGGTTAACGGGTTTGCTCCCTCCGTCTGCGCCGAAAGTATCGCGCGCTTATCCGTGATGTTCTGCGCAAACACGCTCACTTCGTAGCGGTCCCAGCGAAGACCAGCCCGAAGGTCGAAAAGCGCATAGCCAGGCAGTCGCAGGTCGCCGGGATTGGTCGCAGTCGGCAGCGAATAGTAAGCCTGCCGTGAGCCGGTGTAGCGGACGCCGCCGCCGATCGTCGGCCGAATGTTACCGTCGACCGGGACTTCATAGTCGGCGGTGATCGCGCCTGACCAGCGCGGGCTATAGGGCAGGCGATCACCGCGCTGCGCGCCGACGGCCGGTATCGCCTCGCGCGTCTCGGCGTCGATATAGCTCAAGTTCGCGCCAAGGCTGAGGCCGTCAGCGTTCCACCGCGCCTCGGTTTCGATGCCGCGGCTTCGCGCGCGCCCGCCGTTGATCAGGAAGTTAAACCCAATGGCGTCCTTGGCGGTCGTCTGAATGTCCTCCCAATCAATCCAGAACGCTGCGGTCGAGAGGCTGAGCCGCCGATCGAACAGCGAAGCCTTGATGCCCGTCTCGTAGTTGATCAGCGAGTCCGAATTGTAGGTGGGCGTGCCGCCGCCACCGGGAAGGACGAGGTTCGCGCCGCCCGGACGGAACCCCTTTGCTACGCGTGCATAAACATTGAGATCGCGGGTGATCTTGAACTGAGGCGACACTGCGAAGGTCCAGGCACTTTCGGACGATCGGTTGGCTATGATCGTTCCGGCGAGGGGTCCAAACAATAGTCCTTCCAACGGCTCGCTCGAGCGCTGCTTGTTGCGGCTCCACCGCCCTCCGGCCTGCACGCTGAACCGATCGGTGAAGTTGATCGTCCCGTTCGCGAACACGGCGAACTCGCGGTAGCGGTTCCGGAGGTCGACTTCCTGGAGCGGGTTGATCGGGGCAGGCGCCGGTTCGCCTGACGCCAAGAAAGCCGTGCCGCCGTTGAGCGAGCGGGAGCGCTCGTGCGTGTAGTAACCACCAACTATGTATTCGAAAATCCTCCCGGTGGGCGAGGCCAACCTGAGTTCTTGGGTGAACTTCTTCACCTCATTGTCGATCGGCAGCGAGACAAACGGGACACCTGGAATGCCGATCAGATCGAGAACCGTTCCCAGATTCGGGCTGTAGTCGAAGGCCAGGTCGACCTGCTGTCGTCCGTAGCTCGTCGCTGAAACCACATTCGCAAACTCGAGGTCGGCGTCGAGCGTGAGGTTGTAAAGCTGGTAGCGCGTTCTGACGAACTCGTCGGTGCCAACGGATTGCCGATATTCGCCGGCGCCAGGTTCAAGCGTCGTCGAAGAAACGGTTTCGGACGGAAACCCCTGCGTATCGCGCTTCTGGTAGAGAGCTGAAGCTGTTGCGGTCAGCCAGTCGCTCGCCCTCCACAGCAGCGCAACCCGACCGCCGAAGTTGGTCGAGGTATCGACGTCTTCTTCGCCGGTCGCGACATTGTCGATGAAACCTGGATCGCGCGTGTAGAAGCCGCTGACCCGCACGCCAAGCGTGTCCTGGACGAGCGGCGTTCCGATTGCAGCGCGGGCAATATAGCCCGTCTCGCCGTGCGCGATCGACGAGATGCCGAGCTGCGCCTGTCCGTGCACCTCATTCAACTCGGGGCGAACGAATACGTATTTGACGACACCGCCGAGTGCGTTGGCCCCATAAAGCGTCCCCTGCGGGCCGCGCAGCACCTCGACCCGGGCAATGTCGAGCAGGTCGGGGTCCGGCGTCAGCCTGTTGCCGATTGCGGCCGCGGTGCTCGAATTGGTCGGCGACTCGTCGAAATATGTGCCCACCGTAGCCGAAAGCTGGTTGGCACCCGTCGTCACTCCGCGGATATTGATCTGATTGTAGCCGGGAGCGACTGCCGTGGTCGACAGGCCTGGAATGTATGCTTGGTAATCCTCGAAGCGGACTGCGCCCCGCGCCAGCAGCGTATCGTTCGAAAGGGCGGTGACGGACGCGGGAACGTCCAGCAGGCGCTCCGACCGCTTTTGCGCGGTCACGACGATATCGGCTGTTTCGGCCGGACCGGTCGCGGCTGCGGCCGGCGGCTGCGGTTCCTGCGAGGGTGCTGTAGCCGGCGTGGACGCCTGCCCCCAGGCAGGCACCGCAGATAGGCTGACGAGAAACGCGGTAACGGAAATTCCGGTGAATCGCCCAGCTTGAGGTTTCATCGACACCCTCCAATCTCAATCCAATAAAAAGATTATGTCCTCTTTCTTTTATCGGTGCAAGGGGTATTAGTGAAGCGATGACGAGTTGGCACACCCTCATGATGGTCTCGCACGAGACGCCGTCGACAACGGCCTTATTTGCGGCGCGAGGATCGGGCGAGATAATCGGCGCTGATCCTCAGCGGCCCCGCGCCTCGGCCGCCATCCGCTCAGCGGACTTTGCGCCGGATCAAGGTCGTTGGCTCGACATCGTGGGCGACGACGCCTTGCCGCGGTTGCTTGTGGTCGGCACTGGTGCGGAGGGTACGGACACAACCGAGCGATGGCTTGCCGCCGGCGGACACTTGGTGGACGCCATGCGGACCCTGCGGATCGCGAGCGTGCGCTTGCCGGGCTGCGATGATCTGGGCGGCCCCGACGCTCTCCAGTCATTGCTCACAGGAGCACTGCTCCACAGCTATCGCCTCGAGCAGGGCCGAAGCGATGCGGTGCCAGGCTTTCAACCAGAGCGGCTGGTGATCAACTCAGCCGATATGGTCCATGCCGAGGAGGCGCAGCGTGTCTCCGAAGCAATCAACCGAGCGCGAGCCTGGGTGGAGCAACCCGCTAATCTGCTGACCCCGGCTGTGTTCGCAGATGAAGCCGCATCGGCGCTTGAGAGGCATGGCGTCTCGGTACGCGTGCTCGGACCGGCGGAGCTGGAAGAGCTGGGTACCGGCGCGCTGTTGGCCGTGGGCCGCTCTTCTGAACACGAACCGCGGATGGTCATAGCCGAGTGGCGTGGTGACCCTGCCCGCGAAGGCTGGGACGCAGCTTTTGTCGGTAAGGGGCTGACCTTCGATGCAGGCGGGCTCAACATCAAGACGCGGCCAATTATCGAGAAGATGAAGTTTGATATGGGGGGCGCCGCGTCGGTGCTCGGCGCAATCGAACTCGCCGCTTCCCGTAAGGCGCGCACCAATATCGTTGTCATCGTTCCCATGGCAGAGAACGTCATCGATGGTCGTAGCGCCCGCCCTGGCGATGTGGTGCGCTCGCTCGCCGGGCTCACCGTGGAAATTGTCAACACCGATGCCGAGGGGCGGCTCGTTCTGGCTGACGGGATCACCTATGCAATTGAGAACTACGCGCCCGCGTACGTCGTCGACATCGCAACATTAACGGGGATGATAGCCGGCGTCCTTCATGAGGAGTTTGCTGGCCTCTATGCCTCCGATGCCGGCTTGGCCAATGCGTTGATGCGTGCCGGCGAAGTGGCCGGCGAGCCGCTATGGCGAATGCCGCTGAGCGCGTCACAGGATTACCTCGTCGACTCCGCAGTCGCCGATGTCTCCAACTTCGGCGCGGTAGGGTTTCTCGGGGTGGGCGGCGGCTCATCGACCGCGGGCGCTAAGTTTCTCGAACGATTCGCGCACGGGACGAAATGGGCACATATCGATATCGCCGGCACGGCTTGGGCCACTCGGCGCACTGCGCGCTCGGGGCCTGGCGCGACCGGGTTCGGCGTATTTCTGCTCGACCGCTGGCTGGCTGGATTAGAAAGCGGACTCGGCGACTGACGAAATCTTCGACCGCTGACGCTTCAGTCGCTGATCACCCCCACGGCCAGGTCAAGATAGTCGGCCAGGTCTTCCAAAACGATGTGGAGATCGCCCGACGACCTCACACTGGTGAGCGAACCCTCAAATATGATGCTGACCAGCTGCGTCGTCCGCGACAGGTCGAACGCCGGGCTAATTTCGCCGGTAGCGACGTAGCGCGCGAGTTGCTCCTTGATCTGGGCAAGGATCAGGCCCGCCTGCTCGACCCGGATGCCGGCCAAGCGCTCGTTCCAGTCGGCCATGGCCTGTAGCTCGCGCCAGAAAGGCAATCCATCCAAATCGTTCCGATAGCGAAGGAGGGCGTCCCTCAACTCGGCCCAAGTCTCGCCGCGAAGCAGCGCGTTCCGGTGCTCAAGCCTGAGCTGCAAAACCGCGACCAACAGCTCGTCGCGGCTGGCGAAATGCTTGTAGAGCGCGCCCATGCTGAGGCCAGTCTCGTCGCAGATATCGGTGAGATTGGTCGCCACCACGCCGTTGCGACTGAAACAAGCCATCGCCGCCTCGCAGAACCGAAGCCGCTGACTGTCCATATACTCCCGGCTGCGTTTCGGCATCCAATCCTTCACCCCATTGGCTCTTCTCATACCCGCGATCACGAGCTATTGCAAAGAGAGAAGCTGCTCTCTTTAGGAGAATGATGATGCCGACCGCCACTCTCGAACGAGCAGAACGCTTTTCGATTGAGGCAGCCCAAACGGGCCGCTCCTTCGATATCAGCTTGGCCCGGCCCCTGCCGCTCCTTGCGACCGGCAGGTCTCCTGAGAATTGTCCGATACTCTTTGTGCTCGACTCTTCTCTAACGTTCGGCACCGCGGTCGAGCGCGTCAGCATGTATTCGGCCATGGGAGCGCTTCATTCAGCCGTCATCGTGGGGGTGGGTTATGCTGGAGGCGTGTTCGACAGCCTGCAGGCACGGACAGTCGATTTCACGCCCGAAACCCCGAGGGACGCCCGCAACCCGATGACCTCCCTGACCGGCACGGAATATGGCGGGGCAGACGCGTTCCTCGCCTTTCTCATAGACGAGCTGGCGCCGGCGGTGCGGGACCGCGTGCCCGAGGCGTCGGCCGATCGGCTCATGCTGCATGGGTTCTCACTCGGCGGGCTATTCGCAGCCTACGCGCTTCTGAAGCGGCCGGAAGCGTTTGAGGTGTTTTCGATCATCGCCCCTTCATTGTGGTGGAATGAGTTTGCCGTGCTCAAAGAGCGTCAGCAGTTCGTGAAGCGGTTGGCTGAGACCAGCGCGCGGCCTCGAGTGCTGGTCGGCGTCGGATCGACTGAGCAGGACGATCCGCAAACCGCGCCAGCCGGCTTGGACTTGGAGGATCTGCGCGCCACCATTCGATGGGTTCGCATGGTAGATGCCGCACGTGAGTTCGCCGAGGACTTGTCGACTTTGCCTCTCGGCGAAGTGCAATATGTAGCATTCGAAGGCGAGGACCATGCAGGTTCTCTGACGGCCGGGACAGGCCGGGCGATGAGCTTTGCCTTGAAGCTGTTCGCCTAGGTCTCTGAAGAGACCACACGATTGAATTCGCACATTCAATGGCTTCCTGAGCTCGATTTCGATTGCCGTTCAGTTACAACACCCACGCGATCCTGAATGGCGATATTCTGGTCGCGAGTTTCTGCCGCTCCCACAGCGGCGGTCGAGGTCACCTCATTGTCTGCTGGGGGAATGCGACGACATCCCCTGAACGGCAGCAAGCGGGGCGCTTAGCTGCCGGAAGGCTTAGTGCCCAGCGGACCGCGGCGATCGACCACCGTGATGCGGTGTGCCTTGGCTTCGATGACGAGACGCTCGGTGACGCCATTGCCGGGAAAGGCGATCACATAGCGCGGGGCCATCGCCAGCATCTGCTCGTTGCGCTTGAACCCGGCCCGGGCACCCAGCCTGCGATCGAGACCGAAGGTCAGTTGCTGTACCTCGTGGCGTTCGGCCCAAGCGGCTGCAAGCCGATCGGCGCCCTTGCCGTCGCCGCCATGGACGAGGAGCATATCGGGCACCTGCTCACGCACTCGGTCGAGCGTGGCCCAGATGTTGTCCGCATAGCTCTTCGCCTCCTCGGTCGTGGCGAAGCTCGCGCGTCCTCCGGCGAAGACCACGGCGGTGCCTTCGGGCGTGAGTGCGGCTCGCCGACGTTCTGAGCGGACCTTGAGGAAATCGCGCGCATCGATGACCGCAGAGGTGAGGTTCCTTCCCTGCGCTATGCGCGACCCCGTCATCGGCTTCCAGGATGCCCCGGTCTCTTCGCGGTACAGCATCGCCGCGACCTCGCGCATGTGCTCGAAAGCGAGCATGCTGGCTTCGGCTGCTTGCGCGCGCTCGACCTGCTCTTCGAGGTTGCTCGAGTGGATTTCCGAGCCATCGGCCGCGGCAAGCAGCGCCCGGATCTCGTCGCTCGCGCGATCGACCTGCGCGGATTTGCGGGTCGCCGCGCGGTGGAAGAGATTGACGAAGCCCCAGGCGATGTCCTCGGCATCGGCCTCGAGCGCGGTGTCGGCGAACAAGGCGAACATGTCCGACCAGACGGCCGCGAGGGTTTGCGCGCTCGCCTGTTCGGCGGGAAAATCGGTTTCGTTGAAAGGTGCGGGTTGAACCGAAAAGCCGGTCAGATCGAGTCCGGCAAGCTGGGCGGTGAAGCTGTCGTACATGGGTCATTCCTCCTGAGCGAAGGCGACAGCCGCAGGGGAAGAGAAGTTTCCTGCGGCCTGTTCGCCGGGCCCAAAAGGGACCGGGTCGAGGGGGCCGCCGCACCGCGCAGCGGGAAACCCCGCAAGGCAAGGCTGGCGCGGGCCACACGGGCCGCAGCCTTGCGCGGGTTGCGGCGGAACCGGACCGGTCCAGGGCCCGCACGAGCGAACAGGACAGGCAGGAAATCTGGCTCCGGCAGGCCCCGCGAAGAGGGACCGTGCGGGTCGAGCTTCAGCCGAGCGAAGGTAACCCGAACTGCTCGGCCGTAAATTCCAGCACCTCGTCCGAAGGAAACGCAGCCAGTGCAGTGAGGCGCCGGCCTTCGAGGCGCAGGTGCCAGCCGCGTCCGTGATCGGGCTGGGCCTTGGCAAAGCAGGCGAGATCGAACAGCGCGAGATTGATCCCCTGCGGATCGCGCGCCGACGGCGAGCGGATCGCCTGTCCGCCCGCGGCACGAGCAGCCTCGGCGAGATCCTGACACGCGGAATAGTCGACCGGGTCGGCCCAGCGTTTGCTGTCGCGCGACAGAGGCGGGCGCGTGGTGTCAAGCAAGCGGGCGATGGAGACGGGAACGGAGAAGCTCAGATGCTCGCTGGTGCGGTTGCCGGGGACGAACCCGGGTGAGCGGCTGATGAAGCGGAGCCGCCAGTAGGCGGTTTCAGTGATCGCGGTCTGCTCGGCCTCGCTTGCATAGAAGATGCCGGGGCGCTCGTTCGCGCGCCGAAAACGGCTGGCAACGCCGTGGCCGTAGCGAAAGGGCGAGGCGAGAAGGTAGTGCAGGCCGCGCGCTGCCTTGGGCAGATCGGGCTTGGCAGCATCGGCAAGTTCTTCGAGCCGCTTCTGGTCCGCGAGAGTTGCGGCAAGGCGATTGGTCGAGATGCGATGCTGCGCCTCGACGACACGCCAGACCGTCCTGCGATACCGGCGCAGCTCAGACGCGAGCGCGGTGGGCGTCCACATAGTCGCAAACCGTCATGAGGCCCTTGAAGCTGTCGATCAGGTCAAGCGGCCGTGCCTCGAGGTCGAGATTTGGGGTCGCGAGCCAGGCTCGAGCAGCCAAATCGTCGCTGCCGAGCAGCGCATCGAGCGAGCGGAACAGGCGAAGCAGAAACTGGCCGGCTTCGAACGACTTGCTGGCCGGATCGAGCTCGGACCTGCCCGAGCGCAACCGCGAGACGGTGGCCTGAGACAGCCCGAGAACCGCACCAAGTTTGGCATTGGTGAGGCCCCAGAACTCCGCAATTCTTGTGATTGCGGCGGTCAGGACCTTGCCATCTCCCTCCTCGACTTCAGCGGCTCTCGTTGCCATCGGCGAATCCTTTCATATGAACGATATAGCTCTTAGGGGCTCATTTGAACAGAACTTCGTTCAAATAACGCCTCGCCGTTCGAAAACCGCCCAATCATGCGTAGCTCACCGAATGTCGCTTCGAACCGGCTCGCCACCTGCGAAAGCCAGCGCTGCGCCCGCCCGGACCGCGGATGAGAGGCATCGGCTTCCAAGTACCGGCTGTCGTCGCGCTCGGCGAGCCAGATGGCGGCAAGTCCGCAGTAGGTGGAGATCCCGCAATCGGCAAAGGCGTTGCGCAGCAGAATGCGATCTTCGCGGCCGCGCCACCCCTCGCAGGGTTCAAGTGAGGGAAAGGTGCTGCGCGCGGTTTCGATCACCTCCTCGACGAGACACTCGTATTCCCACTCCCAATCATCCTCGTCTTCGATCTCCAAAGTACGGAAGGCGACGATTGCGCCGGACGGATAGCTGACGGAACGTCCCATCATCCACCTCCCTCAAGCCGCTTCGGCGAGATCGGCTGCCGCAGCCTCGCTACCGGCGCCCGAACGCCCTCCGAGCTTCAGGATGAGGCTCGCAGCCTCTTCCGCCTTGGCGGCTGCCGTGAGCATGGCTCGATCATCGGATTTCAGAAGCTCAAGCCAATGCGCGATGTAGCTCGCATGGTGGTCGAGATGCGCGACCGGCAGACCGAGCTCGGCGCCCAGGATCGCGGCGGACAACTCCGCCACCAGTTCCTCGGCCGCGTAGGATCCGCTTCCAAAGCGGTTCTTGAGATCGCGACCTAGGCGAGAGCCATGTCCGGTCCAGTGCGAGAGTTCGTGCGCCAGCGTTGCGTAGTAGTGGTCGTAGCCATTGAACAGCGTCGCCGGCGGCATCGTAATCCGATCCAGGATGGGCTCGTAGTAGGCTTCGGCTCCTTGATGCCGAAGTTCAGCGCCCACCTCTGAAAAGAAAGCGTCGAGCCGCTCTTCCCGCCCCGCAGGCTCGACCGGCTCGAGTTCATGCCTGGCGCGGTACATCTCAGGCAAGCCATCGCACTGGTCGGCGTTGAAGACCGCATAGGCCTTCAGGACACGCCGCGTCTCGGTGCCTTCTTCGCCATCTTCGCGCTCCACCTGCTTGTCGTAGCTCTTGTAGAAGATCGCGATCGTCGACTTCTCGCCCTTGCGGACCTGCCCGCCGAGCTTCTGGCATTGCCGGTATGTCATCCAGTAGGGCGACAGAAACCCGGCCGCTTCGGCGATCATCCACAGCCAGAAGGTGTTCATGCCCCGATAGGGCGTGCCGCAACTGCGCAGGGGTCGTGATACCGGTACCCCGCGCCATGGCTTTACCCATGGTCTGGTTCCCTGCTCGAGTTTCTCGATAATCACAGAGGTGATTTGCGCAGCAGGGGATTGCCCGCCGCTGCGGCGTTCAAACCTGGACATAAGGTGTCTCCCGATTGCCGGAACGAGGTTGTCCCGTGGCAATCAGAAGAAGCCTTCTTTCCTCTCATCTGGACGTCGTGTCAGCTTTGCGCTCTGCGACGAATAGTGCGGAGAGACTGTAGATCTCGCCCAAGAGTCGCATAGGTGCGACCGGCGTCCTCCGCCTCGAGCGGAGCGGCGCGGGGGATATCTGCTATCCAGCTCCGCAGCATCCGGACGGCGAACCGGACTGTTGGGCTTCCTGGATCGGCGGACACGGAACATCTGCGAAGGAGCAGAAGACGCAACAATCGCCGGAAAGCGGTCTGAGCTTCACGCCGCAATGGCGGCAGTCGTAGAAAAACCAGCAGGCATCGGTCGGCATTGTTTCGACCGAAGTGCCGCCGCACTTGGGACATGTGATGGTAGAGGTTGTCTGCATCACGCGCCGCCCAGCACGCGCATCAGCGGCTGCTCGATAAAACCCCACAACGCGCTGATAACGACGATCACCGTCGCACCCACGAGCATCGCCAGCGTGGCTCGACTTGGCGCCGGCACCGCACAGTCCGCGTCAGCAGAGCAAGCGCGATGCTTGCGCAAGTAGAGCATCCAACCCGCAATGATCAGAACCGAGGCGATGATTGTCATCGGCCATCGGTAGGGGACGAATATAGCGAGACCGCCTGCTCCGAGCCCTAGCCCGGCGAGCGCGAGAGGCAGCACGCAGCACGCAGCAGCAGAGAACAGGGCGGTCAAGCTGGCTGCCGTTCCAACGGCAGCGACGCCTCGCTCGGGTCCCTGCAGTCGGATAACGGAAGGGGCACTTCGATCAGTCAGGTCTCGTCTCCAGCGCGATTCGGCGCTATGTGCCACCTGTAGTCGCTACAGGATCAAGGAGTTTCTGCGTGGGCGGTCTTTCGATAGGCGAACTCGCCCGCCGCACAGGCGTGCATATCGAGACAATTCGCTACTTCGAAAAAGTTGGCCTGCTCGCCGAGCCCGATCGAACCGAAGGCGGCCACAGGGTCTTTACCGACCAGCATGTCAGGGCCCTGAGCTTTATAAAGCGGGCGAGGGAGCTTGGCTTCACGCCTGGCGAAGTGCGCGCCATCCTTGAACTGGGCGGCCCCGAAGAGGCGTGCTGCGACGAAGTTCGCGAAATCGCGGTTCATCATCTGGACCAGGTCAGGCGCAAAATGGCGGACCTCGAGCGACTGGAGCGACTGCTCGCCTCGACGGTCGAGCGCTGTTCGGGTGGGCACGTGCCCGACTGTCCGGTCATCGACATGCTGGACGGCGTTGCCCCCTAGAGCATGTAGCCTACGTCCGATGCCCCGGTAGGATAAGCAAACATGGTGCTCTTCAGATCATCGGCGGTGAGATTGTGCCGGATAGCCAGGGCGAAGATGTTGATGACCTCGTCCGCGTGAGGACCGACGAGGTGCGCACCCAGAATTCGACCCGTGCCTTCCTCGACCAGCGTCTTGTATCCGTAAACCGGCTCGGCAAGCCGCCTCGCCGTGTACCAGCGCGAAGCGCGCTCGCATTTCAACCGGAATTGCGCTCCCGATCTGCGCGCCTCGTCCTCGCCCATGCCCACAGCTGCAATCGGCGGAAGCGTAAAGGCGACACTCGGCACGCCCCGATAGTCCGGCGTTCGCTGGTTGCCTTCGAGCAGGTTGCCCGCGACCACCTTCGCATCATGGCTCGAAACAGGCGTCAGCGGCGGTCCCTGCTGGGCAGCATCGCCGGCCGCATATACTGCCGGGTTTGTCACGCTTTGCAGGTACTCGTTGAGTTTGAGCCGACCTTGAGCGACAGCAACATCGGCGACTTCGAGGTTCAGACGGTCGAGTGCAGGGGCGCGGCCGGCGGCGTGAACGACCAGGTCGGCCTCCACGGCGATCCTGTCGTCACCCCTTTCGCCATGCACGACAAATCCGCTGTCTTTGCGCTCGATCGCAACGACGGTCGTATCGGTCAGGACTTGCACCCCGATACTGTCGAACGACTCCGTCAGCCAGCCGACGAGCTCCGGCTCGAAGTGCGTCAGCATGCGCGGACTGCGCTGGACCACCGTCACCTTGGCGCCAGCGCGTGCGGCAATGTGGGAAAACTCCGCTGCAATGTAGCCGCCGCCGACCAGGACGATCCGCCGTGGCAGTTGCTCCATGGCCAGGAAGAACTCATTATCGACCAGATGGTCCTCGCCCGGGATACCGAGCGGCACGGGTGCGGCGCCCGAGGCAATCAGAACATGACGGCCGCTTAGCTCTGCTGCATCGACCTTGAGGGAGTTCGGGCCGGTGAACTTGGCCGCACCGTGAAAAGTGTCGATGCCCTTATCGCGGTAGCGGTGCTCGTGCTTCTCCGGCACGGGATCGGTGAAGGTGCGCTTGAAACCGATCAATTCCGGCCAGTCGATCCGCAAATCACCGTCGACGCCGTGTCCGCTCATCCGGCGCTCCGCATCGATGACCTCTGCGCCCGAGACGAGCATCTTCTTGGGGTCGCAACCGCGCAAGGCGCAAGTGCCGCCAAACGGCTTCTCGTCGATTACAGCAACCGCCCAACCTGCATCGCGCACCCGCATCGCTGCGACCATTGCCGCCGTGCCCGTGCCGATGATGATCAAATCGTATTGCATTTGCGCGCTCCTCAAGAGAGGAACGATGCTATAGTTGGTACGGGTTCCCCAAGAGGATCAAAGGCTGTCCACTGGGGTGTGACCCCGCTGACAATCAATGCGCTCGTCGATTTCTGGTGACCTTGAAAGCCGGCGCGGCAATCAGTTTTGAATAAGGCGAATGAGGGTTCCGTCTGGATCGATCAGGGCTCCGATCAGGAGACCGCCATCTTCCTGCTGCGGGGGCTGAGCCCGGGGGTGACCCCAACATTGCTCTGGCACTCCAGCGTCTAAACAGACCGAGTAAAACGCGGCCACGTCATCAAGCCGAAGACAACAGCTGAACCAGCTTTCGGCTGGGTTCAGGTCTGGATGCGGGAAGAACTCCAGGATCACGCTGTCACGCTTCAAAATCATCCAGCCGTCATCCCGCCAGTCCCGCTCGAACCCCAGCTTGGCGTAAAATATTGAGGTGACCTCAAAATCCCTCGACGGCAGGTTGGCTGTGGCGTGATCGATCTCGCATCCTCTCGCTGCTCATCATGGAGCTCCAGGCAGACGTTCGCAACGGCGCTCCTGCTGATTATCTAGCGAGGACGTCTCATCCACTAGGTAGAACGACTGACGGTTCAGACTTGGCCAAAACGACCAAAGGCGGCCCGTCCAAAAATGGACGGACCGCCGACCGCGCAAGCCGATCTGTCAGGAGGGTCAGGCAGCTTGCTCGGTCAATTCGTCGTTGGCGTCTTCCGACTCAGCAGACGTTTCATCGTTGCCGATGGGTTCTTCCCTCGGAGTGCCGAAACGCATGACGGCTGGAACCCAGGCCAACGCCTGCTGCTTCACCTCCGCCTCGCCGATGAACTCGCCCGAGAAGATTCGTTCGGCAGCCGATGCGAGATCGGCCTTCTTGGAACCGGCATAGCGGCTGACAAGCTCGGGCCCGCCCACGGCATCGAAGGCTTCGAGGATGCGCGCTTTCGGCACGCGATCGAAGAAGTTCGCAGCCGTCGGCCTCCACCAGTGCGCCATCTCGATCTCAAGCAAGGCGCCCAGTGCGTCGTGGAGTGGGAGTCCGCGCTCCGCATCGATGTTGTGGCTGGCAATGAGCGTGCGGGCAACCACGAAGCCGAGCCATAGGCTGCGCGCCTCTTCGGGGAGTGCCCGAAAGGCGGCAAATCGCTCGACGTCCGAAGCGCCGGCGCGCCAGCTTTCGTCGAGCGAACCAGTGAACTCCGCTAGCGCCGCACTCGCCGGAGCATCTTTGGCT
Organism: Tsuneonella amylolytica; assembly: GCF_003626915.1. Taxonomy (NCBI): domain Bacteria; kingdom Pseudomonadati; phylum Pseudomonadota; class Alphaproteobacteria; order Sphingomonadales; family Erythrobacteraceae; genus Tsuneonella; species Tsuneonella amylolytica. The sequence goes on along the minus strand of NZ_CP032570.1, from coordinate 1,846,794 downwards.
TCAAATCCCGAGACCGGGCCGTTCGCAGTCGGCCCAGAGATCGTGACCGCCTTCTTGGCGCGCCAGTCGTGACCATCGGCATCGGCCAACGTAAAGATCATGAGGTCGAGCGCCAGGCCGGGGTCGTTGGCGAGATGGATGGCGAGGACGTCGCGGCGCTGCATCGCCAGTTCGTCGAGCAGCCGCTGCGAATAGGTTGCAGGCTTGCCCGACGCATCGCCGCCATCTTCGACGGGCTCGATGATGCCTTCGTCCGGCTGTGCCACCTCGCTTTCCGTGTAGTACTGCGGAACAAGAGTAGGCTCGCCACCGCGCGACAGGACCAGGAACGCCCCCGCTTCTTCCTTCAGATCGTCGGCAAGCACCGGCGGGCGATCATTGAGCGCTCGCATCGCCCGATCGATGCGGGCCAGTTGCTCCTCGGCTCTCGCGACCTCCTCCTCGCTGCTGTCCTCGTCCTCGAGGACTGCCGCTTCACGGTCGTAGTCTGCCTCGAGTATCGAAAGTTCCTCAGCTTCCGCTTCATTCAACGGGGCCGGCTCGGCGGAAAGGCGGCTGAGCCCCTCGATCAGATCGTGGCAGACATAGGCCCCGAGCGTCGGACGGACCCAAGCAAGACCGAGTTCGCGCGCCTTGACGCTCGCTGCCTCCTCCATTTTCTTGTGAGCGAGACCCTCGAGCAGCGCGATATCGACCCAGCTCTCGCTGGCATCGTCGTCGAAAAGCTCGCGCTCGATCCGCCCGCCGGCCTGGAGATAGGCCTCGCGACCGACCAGGATCGCGCGCGGATCGCCGCCGCGCACGGTCGCGTCCAGCACCATCCGTCGGATCGTATCGGGCGTGATCTGGTACCAGGCATCTTGCAGCTCGGCGAAGACGTGAGCTTGCCGCTCGGTGTCCGAGACCGCGCCATAGGCCTTGGCCATGTCGAGCGTGATCGCGCCTTCCGCCAGCGCTTCGAAGACGCACGGCGCAAGCGAAGCGAGCCGCAGTCGGCCTTCGACGAAGCGGACGGTCAGGCCGAAGCGCCGGGCGACGTCCTCGGTCGTGGCGCCCGCTTCGATGATTGCGGCGAATGCCTGCGCTTCGTCAGCGGGATTCATCGCCAGGCGCTGGAAGTTTTCGGCCAGGCTCGCTTCGCGCACTTCGCATTCGTCGCCTTCAATGACGAGGCAGGTCACTTCGTGGGTTGTGGGAATTGCGCCGTCCTCGGCGAGCGACTGCAACGCGGCAAGCCGCCGGCCGCCGGCCTCGACTTCAAACTTGCCGCGCGCAGCCTTGCGCACGACGAGGTTCTGGAGGAGGCCGCGGGCCGCGATATCGGCCTTGAGCTGTGCATCGGCAGTGGCATCGCTCACCTTCCGGACGTTGCGTGGGCTCGGGACGAGCTTCTTCAAGGGAATGGACTGGATCATCGATCGTCTCCTGATGGATTGAACGAACCGGTGCGGGTGCATCCCACAAGGTTCGCCAGCCCATGGCACTCTCTTCTCTCTGCTGTGGGACGTGCTGCCGCTGATCAGGGGGCGAGCGCTTGAAGAATGGCCGCCCCATTGGGCACAGGCACGAACAAGCGCGTTCGGTAGCGGATGATCTCGGTGACGCAGCCTTTGGCCTTGTACCAGTCGAGCCGATCGGGCGCGAAGCCAGTGAGCTCGATGCGCTGCTCACCACCGACGAGACTGCGCTTGACGATCAGCGGATCATGGCTCTGCAAGGTCTGTGCGGTGCCGCTAGACAGGACGAGAGCGGCCAATTCACCCTGAGTAGGCAAGGCCGAGTTGCCGAGGCCGAAGGTCTCCGACACCTTGGCGATATCCGCGGCCACCACCTCGCGGCCGATGATGGAGGCCCCGTCGGCCGAAACGATACGGGTTACGCGCACGTGATCGCCGGGCAGGCGCTTCCAGACCGGGAGTAGCAGCCCGGTTGCGAGGTGCACGCGTTCGCGGACCGGCTCTTTCGCGGCTTCGATCTCTTCCGCGCGCCAGAGACGTTCGAACGAAGCCGGATCGATGGCCTCCCAAGCGCTTTCGGCGAGCGCCTCGCGGGTCCAGTTGGCGGATTTGAGCGGACGCAGCAGACGCCGCCGCTCGATCACACCGCCGTCGTCGGCAATCAAACGGCGCGCGGGAACGCTGAGCGCCACGCGGCCGGAGCGTGCATTGTGCAGGGGTATGCCATCGGGCGAGCCAATGTCATTCAGTCGCGCGAGCCGCCCGAAGCGCAGCGGCCGCAAGTGCCGCTCGATCTCCAGCGAGAGGAGGCGGGTTTCAGCACCGGTGAGCGGGTCGCTGCGAAGGATCTGATCCGAAATTACTCGACAGCTGTCGACCTTGACCGTTTCGAGCCCGAGATCGAGTGTTCCCGCTTCGCGGGCGGCCTCTACGCGCGCTTCGATCAGAGCAAGATATTCGTCGAAGATCGCGTTCTGCATCCCAATCCGCAGCGCGAGCACGCGGTTGAGCCAACGTTGGATCGAGGGCAGGTCGTCCGTAAGACCACCCTCGGGGCCTTCGAGCCGCAGACCGGTCTGACGCACAAACCCGGCGAAGCTCGTGGCCTCGAGCTTGCCGTCGTATAGCAGGTGGAACCAGCGGGTCAGCGCGTCTCTGGCGTAATCGCTTTCGAGATTATCGGCCGGATCGAACAGGTTCTGTCCGCCCGTTTGCCGCTGTCCGCGGGTGAGCGCACCGAGGCTGTCGAGCCGCCGGGCGATCGTCGAGATGAACCGCCGCTCACCCCTCACATCCGTGGTCACAGGTCGGAACAGCGGCGCGCAAGCCTGGTTGGTGCGATTGGTCCGGCCCAAGCCCTGGATTGCATTGTCGGCGCGCCACCCCGGCTCGAGCAGGAAATGCACGCGCCGCTGCCGGTTTTCGCAATTGAGGTCGGCGTGGTAGGAACGGCCCGTTCCGCCGGCGTCGGAAAAGACCAGGATGCGCTTGGCGCCATCCATGAAGGCCTGAGCCTCGGCAACATTGGCCGAACCGCCGCGGCGTTCGAGCCGCTGCTGTCCGTCCCGCCCCAAGACCAGTCGTCTCGTCCTGCCCGTCACTTCGGCGACGCTGCCGGTTCCAAAGTGTTCGATAATCGCATCGAGCGCAGTTGCGATCGGCGGCAGACCGCAGAGCTGTTCGATCAGTGCATCGCGCGCGGCGACGGCGCGTGGACACATGACCGGATTACCATCGTCGTTGCTCATCGGTTCGGAACGCAGATTGCCGTCTTCGTCGGTGAAGACCTGCATCAGACGAGTGGGGAAGCTCTGGGCGAGATAGTCGATGACGTACTCGCGCGGCGAAAGGTCGATATCGAGCGCTTCGCGTTCCTCGGGAGTGAGATCGGCCAAGCGGCGGTCGAGCATCGCCTCGGCCGTCGAGACCAGCTGCACGACAACCGAGTGGCCGACCGCGAGCGACTCCTCCATCGCGGGGACCAGGCTCGGGAGTTTCATGGAGAGCAGGAGCTGAGCAAAGAACCTCTGCTTGGTGCCTTCGAAGATCGAAATCGCGGCAGCCTTCGCGTTGCGGTTGAGCGTATCGCCGCTGTCCTCGTCGACGATCCGGGTGGCCTGGAGCGCCTCGTCGAGATTGCGATGAATGATCGCCCAGGCCTCGGCATAGGCATCGTAGATCGCGACTTGGGCATCAGTCAGACGGTGCTCGAGGATTTCGTACTCGACTCCCGCGAAGGACAACGCGCGCGAGAGGTAAAGTCCCTGAGCCTTGAGATCCCGGGCGACGAGCTCCATCGCCGCGACACCGCCTGCCCGGATTTCGGTCGTGAACGCCTCATGTGTCGGGAAAGCGGTTGCGGCTCCCCACAAGCCGAGGCGGGTCGCATATCCGAGGTTGGAAATGTCCGAAGCGCCGGTAGCCGAGGCGTAGAGGATCCGGGCGCGAGGAAGCCGGTTCTGCAGTCTTAGTCCAGCCATGCCCTGTTCGGAGCCTTTGGAAGCGCCGCGCGCATTACGGCTGCCTATGGCGTTGGCCATCGCGTGGGCCTCATCAAACGCGATCACGCCTTCGAAATCATCGCCAGTCCAAGCGAGGATCTGGTCAAGCCGCGTATCGTCTGCGCGACCCGAGCGAAGCGTCGGATAGGTAATGAAGAGGATGCCCTGGGACCAACAAACCGGTACTCCCAGTTTCCAACTGGAGAGTGGCTGAATGTCGAGGCGCATGCCGCCGAGTGCTTCCCAGTCGCGGCGGGCATCCTCGAGCAGCGCCTCATTCTTGGTAATCCAGATGTGTCGGCGTTCGCCGTCAAGCCAGCGATCCATGATCACCGACGCAATCTGCCGCCCCTTTCCCGCTCCGGTGCCGTCGCCGAGAAAAAAGCCCTGGCGATAACGGGCTCCATCATCCGCCTGCTCGAGCGTGGTTCCTTCCTGAGTGGCTCGGAAGCGCCCTGGCAGATCGTGCGAAAACGCCTCGCAGGCATAGACGAGCGTTTCGAGTTGGGCTTCGGAAAGCAGTTCGCGTGTTCGCCAGTCGGCGGGCATCTTTGGGCGCACGGTGGGTTTCGGAGCCGCGACCGACCCCATCGCGATGGATTCCACAAGCGGCGTCGGATGGACGGGCGCGCCTCCGATCTGAACCCGGCTCGGGCGATAGGGAAGATAGATCCCTGTCTGCTCCGGGACGGGCGCGGGCTCATCGAGCGTCACATAGCCGAGCTCTTCGAACGGCTCGCCAGGTGCAGGGCGAGTTCCAAACGGAGCCGCGGGCCGGGCGTTCGCTGGCTTTCTCAAAGTGCCGGTCGCGGGCCGCGCGGTCAGCACGGGAACTTCCGGAGTATCGCGAGGGCGCGGCGGGAGTCGGCCGATCAGCGTTGCCAGATCGGACAAATCGTCCGCTTCCGCAGTGACCACCGGCTGGTCGTCGACGGCCTTGTCGAACACCACCATGCGCACGCGAATGCCTGTGCCCGTTCTCCGGAACGCGCCGGCGATGCGCACATCAAGCCGCAGTCTGGCATCGCTCAATGAGCTGGCGAAGCGAGACGCATTGAAACCTTCCGGCATGATCGCGACGAGGCGAGCGCCGCTCTTCGAGAGACGGAACGCGCTGCGAAGGTGGCGCAACGCCGTTGCCGCACTGACCCCGCGCTCGCGACTGCGCGCAAACGGCGGATTCATGAGGACGACGGTGGGCGGCCTGTGGGTCAGGAGATGGTCGATGACCTCACCGTCGTGGGCGGTCACTGTTGCGTCGGAAAACAGATGGGCAAGGGACAGGCGCCGATCAGGATCGATTTCATTGAGAGCGAGGTCGCAGCCTTGCATCGCCGCCCACAGGGCGAGCGCACCGTTACCTGCGGAGGGCTCAAGAGCCAGGTCGCATGAGCGAAGCTGGGCCGCTCGCGCCATGAGCCAGCCCAGCATGGGCGGGGTCGAGAACTGCTGCAGCTCGATCTGCGCCTCGCTACGCACATGACGGGCAGGCAAGGCGGTATCGAGCCATTCGAAGCGCGCGTCCGCCTCATGGATCGCTGTATCGAGCGTAATCCGGCCGTGAGACTTCAGCCACAGGAGCGCGCCAATCTCGATCGCATCGTTGTAGTCGTCGATGGACCAAGCCGTCCCCCAGCTCTGGATCCCGGTCTCTTCGGCAAAAAGCGCAGAAATGGAGCTACGCGTGAGATGGTAGCCGTCGACCAGACGAGAGGCGATCCGATCGCCGATCGTCACAGGCAATAGGTGAGCACGAGGTTCGGCGTCGGGTTCTAAGAGTTCGAACTGAAGCATTTTGGGTTCTCCTGATGGAGGCATCGGGCACGAAGCCGTCTGCCGATCACGAGGCCAAAGCTCTCTCTTCTCTAGGAAGCCTGCTTGCGGGCGAGCCAGTTCACCAGTTCGTCGTTCCAGTCGGTCTCGCGCTTTGAAGGACGCCGGACATGGATAGTCCGGCCTTCGAGCGCATGGCTCCGTAGCGCGCGTTCCGCCGCCAATTTGCCGCCTGCATCGTAATCGACAAAGAGATGGAGCTCGGTGACGCTCTGCGGGATCGAGACGAGCGCAAAGCGCTCATTACCCAGCGTTGCCCAGCATGGAACGCCGGTGAGTGCACGGGCCGAGAGCGCGCTTTCGACACCTTCGGCGATGCCAAGCACTCCATCGATCGCGGGGAACAGTCGGACGGCGGCTGCTCGGAGCGCACCGAGTGCGCGCTTGGGACCGTCGAATGTGGCAAGCCTGGGCGCCTCCGCATCGAGAAATGTTCGGTGAATAGCGATCGGACCTTCGTCAAGGCTGACGGCTGCAATCATCGCTGGCAGAAATTGCGCGCGGCCTTTGGGTCCGAGAGGCGTTCGACTGTTGAAGCGCAGCGCGGGCGAGATAGCCGTAATGCCGCGCGCTTCGAGATAAGCTTTGGCCGGGCTGCCGATCAGGGGGGAGGCGCCGCGCCATGTCCGGAGCGCACTTCGCGACGGCGATAGCTCAATCTTCGATTCCGCGGCATTCAGCGGAGAACCGTCGAACAGCTGAGAGGGCGAAAGCCCCTCCCTTCTGAAAGCGTCAATCACGCTCGCTTGGTCGCACCCGGCAAAGCAATGGAACAGGATAGCACGTCGGCCCAGCGTGACGCCGAGCGAGGGAGTGCGATCATCGTGAGCCGGGCACCGAGCCATGCCCTTGAAACCGGACCAGCGCCCGCCGCGGCTTTTGCAGAGCTGGCGAGCAGTTGCTTCGAGGGATTGTGTGTTCTGACCTTCACTTCGGGACTGCATCGGAAGACTCCGTATCGTCTGCTATTCCCCAGCGCTGCCTCTCCTCTTTGTGATGTTCTAATCGCTTTCCTACAGGTTGATGTTCTTTTTATGTTCTCTTGCGATTCGGTGCACTCGAGGAGAACGCGAAATGGTAAGCCGGTTCATTGCATGCTTGATCTGTGCAGCGAGCCTGACGGCCGGCGAAGGAGCATTCGCTCAGGAATTTCGAATTTTTGATCACGACCATGGCACGGCGGGGGACCCAGGCGCAGGAAGCTTCAGCAGCGAGAGCAGCCCACGCTCGAAGGAAAGCACTTTTGCATTCCGCGCAGTCGTTCCCGGCTATCGAGAAGCGATCTACCTGCCGCTCATCCGCGAAGCCGAATTAAGGTATCGCCTACCGCCGCGGCTTCTTCAGGCTCTGATCTGGGCGGAATCCCGGTTCAACCCGCTTGCGGTCAGTCCCGCAGGCGCAGCAGGTCTTGCGCAACTGATGCCGGCCACCGCCCGCGAACTCGGCGTCGCGAACCGACACGATCCGCAGGAGAACATCGATGGTGGTGCGCGCTATCTCAGACAGATGCTCGATCGGTTTGGGTCGGTGCATCTCGCCCTTGCCGCATACAACGCTGGACCCGGCGCCGTGACGAAGGCGGGCGGAATTCCAAGAAATCGCGAGACGCCCGGTTATGTTCGAAGCGTGCTCGAACGCTGGATGAGTTACGCCAACTAATGACGACTAATCGCAGGCGCATAACGGGCAAGCTCGAACTCGGCCCGCGCGGCTATGCAATCGTGACCGAAGCCGGAGTTCACTGGGTGCTCGTAGGTTGCGAGCCCGATGGTGACATGATTGGCAATCAGGTGACGGCCGAGGGTGAAAGCCACGGCTTGGATCGCCTGCGGACAGATTGGATCGGCACGGCGAGCGCCTGATCATCCCGCCCGAAGGTTGAGGATGCGGCCACCTGCTTTTAGCTGGTCCAGATGATCGCTCCACCATTGGGCCATGCGCACCCGTTCGTCCCAGTGCTTTCCTCGGTGGTAAACACCCCGCACCGCATTGCTATCGCCATGGGCAAGCGCCCGCTCAATCGCATCCGGATTCCAGAGGCCGGATTCGTTCAAAAGGGTGGAAGCGGTCGCTCTGAGGCCGTGTGCAGTGACTTCGTCCTTCGAATAACCCATCCGGCGAAACGCGGCGTTGAGCGTGTTCTCGCTCATTGGCCGTTTGGACGTCCGCGCCGAAGGAAATACGTAACCGTCATAGCCGAGCATTTCAGCCAGATCGGTCAGATGATTGACGACCTGCTTTGACAAAGGGACGGCGTGGGCTCGGCGGGCCTTCATCTTGCCTGCGGGTATCTTCCAGATTCCTTCGATCAGATCGAATTCGTGCCACTCCGCGTGCCGAAGTTCACCAGGCCGGACGAACACGTGGGGGGCGATCTGCAAGGCGAACTTGGTGATCGGATAGCCCGTATAATCATCGATCGATCTGAGAAGGCCGCCGAGCTCAGTCGGTTCAATGATCGCCGCGTAATGCGTTGCTCGCGGCGTCACCAACGCTCCTTTCAGCATACTCGTCGGGTCAGCCTGGCAGCGCGTCGTGGCCACGCCATAGCGGAACACGCGACCGGCGAATGATCGACACTTCTTGGCTGTCTCGTGCTTTCCCTGCGCCTCAAGCCGCTTGAGCGGGGCAAGAATTTCGAACGGTTCGATCTGATCGATGGGCCGCTTGCCGATAGCCGGAGCAAGCTGGTCCAGAAAATAGTTCGCCTTGACGACCGTGCCTTCGGCCCGGCCGTTCTGAACCATCATCTGTTCGATGTACTCGCGGGCGACTGCTTCGAAGGTTTGCGCGGACAGGAACTCGGAGCGTATCTTCTGCTTCCGCTTCTCCAGCGCCGGATCGCCTCCCCGGGCGACGGCCTGCCGCGCCTCGTAGGTGGCTTGGCGCGCATCCTTAAGGCTGATGTCTGGATAGTTTCCGATTGAAAGCTTCTTCTCGAGCTTGCCGATGCGATAGCGAAACCGCCAGAGCTTCCCGCCCGAAGGAGTGACCTCTACGTAGAGGCCACGGTCGTCAGCCACCTTGTAGGGCTTGTCCTTGGGTTTGAGGGCGCGAAGCCGAGTCTCGGTCAGAGGCACGTGCGGGCCTTTTCTCAATGCGGTTTTTGCAAAGCCCGCAAAAGGCCCGCAAAAATGTGCGGAACCCCCGGGAAAACGCGGGACGGTCCGGCACTATCCGAGGGCCAATTCCCTAGGATTTCTGCGGTTTTTATAGACTATTTGGGAGAACGTGAGAAGAACAAATGGTGCCCAGAAGAGGACTCGAACCTCCACGCCCTTGCGAGCGCCAGCACCTGAAGCTGGTGCGTCTACCAATTCCGCCATCTGGGCACCGGATGCGCGGACGGTCGTCTGAGCCGTCCGGCGGGTAGGGGCGCGCCGATACGAAGGGCGGGCGGGCTTGTCAACGCAAGTCGTGCTCGCGTGTTGCGCGGAAGCGACGATTGCGGCAGGGCGCGCGGCGACGGCAACGAAGGTGAAATGAAGATGGCGCGGCGCGATCCTCTCGATGGCAAGCTGGTGATTGTGGTCGGCGGAAGCGGTTTCGTGGGCGATCACGTGGCGCAGGCACTGCTGGCGCGCGGAGCGCGTGTGCGGGTCGCCAGTCGCCATCCGGAAAAGGCCTACCGCCTCAAGACGCTGGCCCAGCTCGGCCAGATCCAGTTCGCCCGCTGCGACGCCACGCGGGCCGACAGCGCCGCCGCAGCGGTCTCCGGCGCCGACGCGGTGGTGAACCTCGTCGGATCGTTCGAGGGCGACCTCATGAAAACGATCGCCGGGAGCGCCGCGAACCTGGCCAAGGCGGCGGCGGAGGCGGGATGCGGCGCGTTCGTCCACGTCAGCGCGATCGGGGCCGATGCCGATTCGCCCGCCGGCTACGCGCAGGCCAAGGCGGCGAGCGAGGCGGAGGTCCTGTCCGCCTTCCCCAACGCCACGATCGTGCGCCCGTCGGTGCTGTTCGGCGAGGATGACAACTTCGTCCAGATGTTCGCCGGGCTGGTGTCCACCTTCCCCGTGCTGCCGGTCTTCGCACCCACAGCGCCGATCCAGGCTCTTTATGTTGACGATGCGGCCACGGCGATCGTCGTCGCCCTTGCCGATCCGGCGGCGCACGGCGGCAAGACCTTCGAGATCGCCGGACCCGAACCCATCACGATGCGCCAGCTTAACGAACGCATCACCGCGGCGCAGAACCGCAAGCGCACTTTCATCGACGTGCCCGACGGGGCGAGCGCGCTGTTCGCCTCGCTGCCGGGCACGCCCATGAATTCCGACCAGTGGACACTGCTCAAGTCCGGCAACCGCCCGTCCGGCGACCACCCGGGGCTGGCGGAACTCGGGATCACGCCCCGCCCGCTCGGCCTGTTTCTCGATCGGTGGATGACCCGCTACCGCAAGCACGGCCGCTTCAACGAGAAGCTCGCCGGCTAGGCCGCCCCGTCGGCCCTCGCATCGGGCAGGGCCAGCGGCTCCACGATCAGGGTCCCGCCGTCGAAGCCGGTGATCCGCACGCGGGTGCCGGCGGCAAGCTCGGGCCCGCGGGCGCTCCATTCGCTGTCGCCGTGCCGCACGCGCCCTTCGCCGTGCTCTATGGCGAGCGCGACCGTGCCCGTCTGCCCCACCAGCCGCCCCATGCGGTTGTTGAGCAGCGGGTCGGAGCTGGCGATGGGCGTGTCGGCGAGGATGCGCCGCGCGCTGAACACGATGATCAGCGACAGGAACACGAAGTTCACGATCTGGAGCGGTATGCCGGGGTCGAAGGCGAAGGTCAGCGCGCCGGTCGCCAGCGCCGCGAGCGCGAGCCAGATGAGGTAGACGCCGGGCACGACCATTTCCGCGCCCGCGAGCACCAGCCCCAGCGCGAACCACAGCCAGTAGGCGTCGATGTCGCCCAGCCAGTCCATCAGCTGTCGCTACTGCCCGTCCGCGGCACGCCGACGCGGGGGCGCTGCGGCGGCAGCGGCGTGCCGGAGGCGGCCCGCTGGTCCGGCACGCGCACGTCGCCGGGCTGCGCCCCGGGCTGCGCAAGGTCCTTCACCAGTTCGCCGATCCCGCCGAGCGAGCCGATGAGCTGCGTCGCCTCCACCGGGAACAGGATGGTCTTGGCGTTGGGCGATGTGGCGAACTTGCCGACCGCCTTCGTGTATTCCTGCGCGATGAAGTAGTTGATCGCCTGGTTGCCCGACTGGGCGATGGCGTCGCTGACGGCGCGGGTCGCCTCCGCCTCGGCATGGGCGGCGCGTTCGCGCGCCTCGGCATCGCGGAACGCGGCTTCCCTCTTGCCCTCGGCCGAAAGGATCGCCGACTGCTTCTCGCCCTCGGCACGCAGGATGCGGCTGGCGCGCTCGCCCTCCGCCTCGAGGATCTCGGCGCGCTTCAGGCGTTCGGCCTTCATCTGGCGGGCCATCGCTTCGGAAATGTCGAGCGGCGGGCGGATGTCCTTGATCTCCACCCGGGTGATCTTGACGCCCCACGGCGAAGTCGCGTGGTCGACCACGCCCAGCAGGCGGGCGTTGATCTCGTCGCGCTTCGACAGCGTCTCGTCGAGGTCCATCGAGCCCATCACTGTGCGCAGGTTGGTGGTCGTGATCGCCATGATCGCGTTGTAGAGGTTGTGCACCTCGTACGCCGCCTTGCCCGCGTCGAGCACCTGGAAGAAGACCACCGCGTCCACGCCGACCATGGCGTTGTCCTTGGTGATGATCTCCTGACCCGGGATGTCGAGCACCTGTTCCATCATGTTCACCTTCTGGCCGACGCGGTCGACGAAGGGGATGATGACGTGCATGCCGGGATCGGCCGCCTTGGTGAACTTGCCGAAGCGTTCGATGGTGTAGACGTAGCCCTGCCGCACGACCTTGATCGCCGACATGACGAAGATGAACAGAACCGCGACCACCAGCGCGAGTGTTATCAGCGGACCCATTTCGATTGCCTCCTGTTTAGCCCGCGCATCCTAGAGACGGGGGGGCGGCGGGCAAGGAAAACCGGACCGCGGTTCTCCGATTCCGCAAGCCGTGTCACGCCAACAGGGCTTAATTTTTGATATCGTCGATTCGGCTGATCTACCTCGGTGACGAGGCCGTTTCCGCGTGTCTCGGTTGTCACCTTCCGACCGAGGCCGTTTGGCCGGCACCTCGCGCCGGGACCGAAGGCGGCGGATGGCAAGCAGAGGCAGGAAAACGGCATCGCCGCCCCCCTGCCCCACCTCGCCGGCAGTAGGAAAACGGTTTCTCCACCCGCCCGCCGCTTGTAGGCTCACGGCGATGGCATTCGAGAAACGCGCGCTCGCCGGCCGGCAGGTCCACCCCGTGGGCCTCGGCTGCATGAACCTGTCGTGGGCTTACGGCGACCCGCCCCCGCATGGCGACCGCATCCGGTTGCTGGAGCGCGCGCTCGATCTCGGCATCGACCACCTCGACACCGCCAACATCTACGGCCTCGGCAAGAACGAGGAGCTGCTGGGCGAGGCGGTCATGGACCGGCGGGCGGACTTCCTGCTGGCGAGCAAGATGGCCATCATCGTGCGCGACGACGGCAAGCGCGGGATCGACTGCTCGCCAGGGGCCATCGCGCGCTCGATCGACGAGAGCCTGGCGCGGCTGAAGACGGACCGCATCGACCTCTACTACATGCACCGGTTCGATCCCGCGGTGCCGGTGGCCGAAATGGCGGGCGCGATGGCGCGCCTGATCGAAGCGGGCAAGATCGGCAGCTACGGGGTCAGCGAGTGGTCCGCCGCGCACATCCGCGAGGCGCATGCCGAATGCCCGATGGCCGCGGTGCAGACGGAATACTCGCTATGGACCCGCCAGCCTGAGATCGCCGTTCTGGAGACCACGCGCGAACTGGGCATCGCGTTCGTCGCGTTCTCGCCCGTGGGGCGCGGGGCGCTCACCGGCACGATCGGCGAGGCGCCCGCGTTCGGCCAGGCCGACATCCGCGCGGGCATGCCCCGCTTCGATGCCGAGCACTGGCCCGCCAACCACGCTTTGATCGCCGAATTCTGCGCTCTGGCAAACCGCGCGGGCGTCACCCCGGCACAACTCGCGCTCGCCTGGGTGCTGGCGCAGGGGCCGCACGTCCACGCCATCCCCGGCACGACCAGCATCGCGCATCTTGAAGAGAATTTCGGGATGCTGTCGTGCGACATCGCGCCCGAGACGATTGCGGAGGCCGGCGCGCTGGTGGGCCGCCGTTCGGTCAGCGGCCCGCGCTACAATTCGGCGATGCAGGCCTCGATCGACACCGAGGATTTCGCGGACTGAGTCCGGCAAACCAACCCCGCTCGTCCTGAGACTGTCGAAGGGCGCTTCGCCGACGTGGGCCGGTTCGCGAAACCCTTCGACAAGCTCGGCGAGAGCGGGTGTGGTGTGCAGGCGGAAGCGTCAGAGCGCCGCCTTGTAGGTCGCCAGCAGGCGGCTCCACGCGCGTTCGGCCTGGACCTGGTCGTAGGCCGGGCTGTCGGGCACGCACCAGCCGTGGTCGGCAGAATAGACCTCGATCTCGGCCTTTGCGCCCACCGAAGCGGCCGCCTTGCGCAGTTCGTCCTTGGCGGCCGGCTGCTTGGCGTCGTCGTTCTGGGCGATGGCGATGAGGTACTGCGTGCCGGCCTGCAGCATCAGGTGCGGGCTCGTGGGCTTGTCGCTGACGAGGCCGCCGCCGTGGAAGCTGCCCGCCGCCTTGACCCGCCCCGGCACCGCCGCGGCGGTATAGACCGTGTAGGGTCCGCCCATGCAGTAGCCCTGGTTGCCGATCCCCCGCCTAGTGTTCACCGCGGCCTGCTTGTCGAGCCACGCGACCAGCGCGGTCGCATCGCGGTTCACGGCCGCCGGCTCGGTCGCCTTGGCGCGCCACGGGCCGACCTTCTCGAACCCGTTCTGCGCCTGGAACGCGGCGAAGTCGGCGAACTGCGGCGCCTTCACGTCGCGGTAGTAGGGGTTGGCGACCAGCACCGCGTAGCCTTCGCCCGCAAGCCGCCGGGCCATCTGCATCTTCACCTCGCGCAGACCCGCGATATCGGGCCACAGGATCACCGCCGGCGCGGGTTTGGCCGGATGGACGAAGAACGCGTCCATCGTGCCGTCGCTGGTGGGGATCATGACCATGCTTTCGGTGAGCGCCCCGCCCATGCCGCCGCCCGGCATCGACGTGCAGGCGGCGAGGCTCGCCACCGCGCCGGTCGCGGCGAAGCCCCGACGAGTCAGGCCCGTCTTCTCGCTGTCCGTCTTGGCGAATGCCTCCAGATCGGTTTCGTCGCACATGATCTCGCTCTCCTCGATGTCTGTTCGGGGGCCAGCCTAGCAGGCGACCGGCGGGTTGCAATTCGGGACTCGCGCAAGGCCTTGCGCTTTGGCAATATCGTCGCCGGGAGAAGAGGAAGAGATCATGCGATCCACGATCGTCGCCGCTGCGCTGCTGGCGCTCGCCGGGTGTTCGATGCCGGGGGCTGAAGGCGACGGGGGCACCGCAGGCGTCTCGCCGCCGACCGAGGGGGTGACCGATGCGATGATCGCCGCGGCCGACGGCGGCGACTGGCTGACGTACGGCCGCACCTACGACGAACAGCGGTTCTCGCCGCTCGAACAGGTGGACACCGGCAGCGTGGGCCAGCTCGGGCTCGCATGGTTCGCCGATCTCGACACGGCGCGCGGGCAGGAAGCGACGCCGCTGGTCCACAACGGCGTGCTCTACGTCACCAGCGCGTGGAGCAAGGTCTTCGCCTACGACGCGGCGAACGGCAAGCCGCTGTGGTCCTACGACCCCGAGGTGCCGCGCGAGACGCTGGTGCGCGCCTGCTGCGACGCGGTGAACCGCGGCGTCGCGCTCTACGGCGATAAGGTCTATCTCGGCACGCTCGACGGGCGGCTGGTCGCGCTCGACCAGAAGACCGGCAAGGTCGCCTGGACGAAGACCGCCGTGCCCGACCAGGACAGCTACACGATCACCGGGGCGCCCCGCGCGGCCGGGGGCCTGATCCTGATCGGCAGCGGCGGGTCGGAATACAAGGCGCGCGGGTACCTGTCGGCCTACGACTGGGCGACCGGCAACGAGGTCTGGCGCTTCAACGTCGTGCCGGGCGATCCGTCGAAAGGCTTCGGCGGCGAAGGCGTGAACGCCAAGGCGATGGAGGCCGCCGCGAAGACCTGGGGCGGCGAGTGGTGGAAGCTCGGCGGCGGCGGGACGGTGTGGGACTCGATCGTCTACGATCCGGCCACCGATCTCGTCCTGTTCGGCACCGGCAATGCCGAACCGTGGAACCCTGCGGCCAACGACCGCGGATCGGGCGACGCGCTCTACACCGGGTCGATCGTGGCGGTCGACGCCAAGACCGGCGCCTATCGCTGGCATTTCCAGGAAACGCCGGAGGACCGCTGGGACTACGACAGCAACGCGCCGATCATGCTCGCCGACATGGAGGTGGACGGCAAGATGCGCCACGTGGCGCTGCACGCGCCCAAGAACGGCTATTTCTACGTGCTCGACGCGAAGACCGGCGAATTCCTGTCGGCAAAGCCATTCGCCCAGCAGAACTGGACCACCGGGGTCGATCCCAGGACCGGCAAGGCGATCGTCGCCGAGGCAGCGCGCTACGAGAAGAGCGATACCCCGTTCGTAGGCATGCCCGGCGCGATCGGCGCGCACAGCTGGCACCCGATGAGCCGCAGCGCCGACACCGGGCTCGTCTACATTCCGACGAACCAGGTCGGGCAGGCGTACATGGCGGCGAAGGACTTTTCGCCGACCGACATCGGCTTCCAGATCGGGCTCGACAGTTCCAAGACGATGATGCCCGCCGACGCCGCCACCCGCGACGCGGTGGCGAAGACCGTCACCGGCGCGTTGCTCGCATGGGACCCGGCGAAGCAGGCGCCGGCATGGACGGTCAGCTATCCCGGCCCGTGGAACGGCGGCACGCTGGCGACCGCCGGCGGGCTCGTGTTCCAGGGCACCGCGGCGGGCGATTTCGTCGCCTACGACGCGAAGTCCGGCGGCAAGCTGTGGTCGTTCCCCGCGCAGACCGGGATCGTCGCCGCGCCGATGACCTATACCGTCGACGGGGAACAGTACGTCGCCGTGCTGGCCGGCTGGGGCGGCGTGTGGGATCTCGTCGGCGGGACGCTGGCGGGCAAGTCGGGCCCGGTGCGCAACATCAGCCGGCTGCTGGTGTTCAAGCTCGGCGCAACCGCGAAGTTGCCCTATCCGCCGCCGCTCAAGGAGACGCCGCTCGATCCGCCGCCCTTCACCGGCACGGCGCAACAGGTCGCCCTGGGCCAGCAGCAGTACGCGCGCTATTGCCTCGTCTGCCACGGCGACGCGGCGGTCGCGGGCGGGCTGGTACCCGATCTCCGCCATTCCAGTGCGATCGGCTATGCCGACACGATCAAGGGCATCGTGATCGACGGCGCGCTGCAGCACAACGGCATGGTCAGCTTCGCCAAGGCGCTGAGCTCCGCCGATGCCGAGGCGATCCGCCAGTACCTCATCAAGCGCGCCAACGAGGACAAGACGCTCGAAAAGAAGGGCGGGTAGCCGCCGGGCCCGCCGATTGCCCTTGGGGCGGCGGGGGCCGGCGTGATAGGTTGCCCCCAGAAACCGAACGCGAACACTGCGAACACTTCGAACACTGGAGAGAGACGATGGTCCAAGCCTACAAGAACCTGATCGACGGCGAGATGGTATCCGCCGACGCCACCATCGAGGTCGTCAATCCGGCCAACGAGCAGGTCATCGCCACCGTGCCCGCCTGCGGCAAGGACGAGCTCGACCGCGCGGTCGCCGCCGCCCGCCGCGCCTTCAAGAGCTGGAAGAAGACCCCCGCCGAAGAACGCCAGAAGGTCGTCATGGGCATCGCCGCGGCGATCAAGGACAATGCCGAGGAACTGTTCCGGCTGCTCACCAGCGAACAGGGCAAGCCGCACGCGCAGGCCCAGCAGGAAATCTACGGCGCCGCGGGGCTTGCCGCAGCGCAGGGCGGGCTGAACCTCGAAGAGGTCATCAACCAGGACGACGACACCCGCCACAGCCGCACCCGCCGCGTGCCGGTGGGCGTGGTCGGCGGCATCGTGCCGTGGAACTTCCCGGTGATGATGGCGATCCAGAAGATCGTTCCCGCGCTGGTTTCGGGCTGTACCATCGTGCTGAAGCCTTCGCCCTTCACCCCGCTCACCACGCTGCGCATCGCCGAGCTGATCAAGGACGTGGTCCCCGCCGGCACGGTCAACATCATCACCGGCGAGGACAGCCTGGGCCCGCTCATCACCGAGCACCCGGACATCGACAAGATCACCTTCACCGGCAGCACCGCCACCGGCAAGAAGATCATGGAAGGCGCCAGCAAGGACCTGAAGCGCATCACGCTCGAACTCGGCGGCAACGACGCCTCGATCGTGCTGCCCGATGCCGACGTGAAGAAGGTGGCCGAACAGCTGTTCTGGTCGAGCTTCACCAACGCCGGGCAGGTCTGCATCGCGGCCAAGCGGATCTACATCCACGAAGACATCTACGACGAGCTAAGCCAGGCGATCGCCGACTACGCCAAGAACGTGAAGGTGGGCGACGGCAGCGAACAGGGCACGGCCGTGGGCCCGATCCAGAACAAGAAGCAGTTCGACCGCGTGGTCGAGCTGATCCAGGATGCCAAGGACAACGGCTACAAGTTCCTCGTCGGCGGCGAGACCGATCCGTCCGGCTCGGGCTACTATGTGCCCATCACCATCCTCGACAACCCGCCGGAAGATGCGCGGATCGTCGCCGAGGAGCAGTTCGGCCCGATCATGCCGCTGATGAAGTTCTCGACCACCGAGGAAGCGATCGAGCGGGCCAACAACTCCGACTACGGGCTCGCCGGCGCGGTCTGGACGTCCGACCCCGACAAGGGCGTGGAGGTCGCCGAACAGCTCGAGACCGGCACGGTCTGGGTCAACGAGTTCATGCACCTGTCGCCCTTTGCCCCGTTCGGCGGGCACAAGCAGTCGGGCTTCGGCGCCGAATACGGCATCGATGGGCTGCGCGAATTCACCTATCCGCAGGTCATCACGGTGAAGAAGGACGCCTTCGCCTAAGCCTCGGCGCCAGGCGACATCCGCCGCACGCCACCGGGGCGCGCTTGCCACCGCGCGCGCCCCGGTCCATTCGGTGGCGGGGTCGCGCCCGGGTCGAGGGAGGACACGCATGGCGACTGCCGAGGATGAGCCGATCCAGCATCACGGCGCGCTGGTGGGATGGACGCACGAGGACCTGGGCGACCGGGTCATGATCTGCATGCAGTCGCGCCGCCCGCTCAGCCCCGATGGCATGGCCGACGAAACGCGCCTGATGATGACCAAGAACCAGGCCGCGGTGCTGGCGAACTACCTGTTCGGCATTTCCGGCCGCCTGCCGCAGCCCGCCAGGAAGCGGCGCTGGTTCGCCTGAGCGGCATGGCGGGCATAATCGGAATAGGCGGCGTGTTCTTCAAGGCGCCCGATCCGGCCGCCACCTGCGACTGGTACGGCCGCGTCCTCGGCATCGAGTTCGGCGAATGGGGCGGCGCCGTCTTCCTGCCCGCCACCGCGGCGGCGCATCCGGGTGCGGCCACGGTCTTCGCCCCGTTCGCCGCGGATACCGAATACTTCGCGCCGTCGGCCGAACCGTTCATGATCAACCTGATGGTCGACGACCTCGACGCCGTGCTGGTCCGGTGCGGGGAGCACGGAGTCGGGCCGCTGGGCGCGATCCTCGACGAGGCCAACGGCAGGTTCGCCCACGTCCTCGACTGCGACGGCCGCAAGGTCGAACTGTGGGAGCCTAGGCCGATGGCGCCCGCCTGACCGCCGCGCCTTCCTGATCAGCCGTCACGTCGCTTGCTCACCTACGGGCGAGCGCGGCCTCGCTTTCAGCCATCAGGCGGGCCATGATGGCGGCGACCGGTTCCTCTTCCTTGACCATGCCGACCGACTGACCGGCCATCAGGCTGCCGTTCTCGACATCGCCGTCGATCACCGCGCGGCGCAGGGCGCCGGCCCAGTAATGCTCGATCTGGAGCTGGGCCTCCATCATCTCGACGCTTTCGCTGTCGAGCAGG
Organism: Tsuneonella amylolytica; assembly: GCF_003626915.1. Classification (NCBI taxonomy): domain Bacteria; kingdom Pseudomonadati; phylum Pseudomonadota; class Alphaproteobacteria; order Sphingomonadales; family Erythrobacteraceae; genus Tsuneonella; species Tsuneonella amylolytica. The sequence goes on along the minus strand of NZ_CP032570.1, from coordinate 1,827,935 downwards.
CCGGCGACCTCGCGCTGCTTGGCGGTGAAATGCTCGGTGCCCTTGTTCTTCAGCGCGCGGACCGGGATCACCGGCAGGCGCGGGTCGACCTGCACGCTCGCCACCGCATCGCGCGCGCCGGCGCGAAAGAACGCCTTCTTGAAGTCGGGGTGCGCGATGCTCTCGGTCGCGCAGGCGAACCGGGTGCCGAGCTGGACGCCGACCGCGCCCATTTCGAGGTAGCCCGCAATCGCTTCGCCCCGGCCGATCCCGCCGGCGACGAACACGAGGTGGTCTTCGCTGAGTTCGGGCAGGAATTCCTGCGCCAGCACGCTGGTGGATACCGGGCCGATGTGGCCGCCGGCCTCCATCCCCTCGATCACCAGCGCGTCGCCGCCCGAACGCAGCAGCTTCTTGGCGAGCGCGAGCGTGGGCGCGAAGACGATCACCTTGCCCCCGAAGGACTTGATCGCCTCGACGCTGCCCTTGGGCGGGATGCCGCCCGCCAGCACCACGTGGCCGACCCCGTGCCGACCGCAGACCTCGATCAGATCGGTGAGCTGTGGGTGCATGGTGATGAGGTTCACGCCGAAGGGCTTGTCCGTCATCGCCTTCGTCGCGGCGATTTCGGCATCGAGCAGTTCGGGCGTCATCGCCCCGCAGGCGATCACGCCGAACCCGCCCGCGTTGCTGATCGCGGAGACGAGGTTGCGCTCGCTGACCCAGCTCATCGCTCCGCACAGGATGGCGTACTCGCTGCCGAGGAAGTCCCGGCCGCGGGCCATGAGAGCGTCGGTCTTCGGATAGGAGGTCTTGGTCTCGGTAGTCATGGCCAGCGCGATTAGGCGGCGGCGGCCACGCGGGCAAGCGTCACGCGCCGTAGTCGATCCGCACCTTGGCGGCAGCATCGCGCGCCTTGCGGCGGGCCTCGTCCACGTCGCCCGCGGTGGCAAGCGCCACGCCCATCCGCCGATAGGGGCGGCTGGTCGGCTTTCCGAAGATGCGCAGGTCGGTGCCGTCCTCCGCCAGCGCTTCGGCAAGGCCGGAGTAGCCGAGCCGGTCGCTCTCGCGGTCGGCCAGGATCACCGCGGAGGCGGCCGGGCGCGCGCGGATCGCGGCGGGCACCGGCAACCCCAGGATCGCCCGGGCGTGGAGGTCGAATTCGCTGAGGTTCTGGCTTGCCAGCGTGACCATCCCGGTATCGTGCGGGCGCGGGCTGAGCTCGGAGAAGACGACCTCGTCTCCCTTCACGAAGAACTCGACCCCGAACAGGCCCCAGCCGCGCCCGTCGCCCTTCAGCGCCTCGACAACGGTGCGGGCCATGTCCTGCGCGCTGGCGATCGCCGCGGCGGACATCGGCGCGGGCTGCCAGCTTTCCTGGTAATCGCCGCGTTCCTGCCGGTGCCCGATCGGCGGACAGAACGAGATGCCGCCCGCGTGGCTGACGGTGAGCAGGGTAATCTCGTAGTCGAAGTCGACGAACGCCTCGACGATCACCCGCGTACGGTCGCCGCGCATGCCCGCGACGGCATGGTCCCAGGCCGCATCGAGTTCGCCCGCGTCGCGCACGGTCGACTGCCCTTTGCCGCTCGACGACATGACCGGCTTGATCACGCAGGGAAAGCCGGTGAAGCCGGCCGCCGCGCGAACCTCCTCGATGCTTTCGGCATAGCGGTAGCGCGAGGTCGCGAGGCCCAGCTCACCTGCCGCGAGATCGCGGATCGCATCGCGGTTCATGGTGAGCTGCGCCGAGCGGGCGGAAGGGACCACGGCGAAGCCTTCCGCCTCGAGTTCGGCGAGCACTTCGGTGCGGATCGCCTCGATCTCGGGCACGATGAGGTCGGGGCGGTGCTTTTCCGCCACCGTGCGCAGTGCCGCGCCGTCGAGCATGGAGAACACCTCGCGCGCGTCGGCCACCTGCATCGCGGGCGCATCGTCCGCGATCACCCGCGCGCCGAGCCGCTTGGCCGAGACGACGAACTCGCGCCCCAGTTCGCCCGAACCGAGCAGGAGGATGGTCGCGATGTGGCTCATCGCCCCCGTCTCAAGCCGCGCCGTCCACCGAGTCGAGGCCGTAGGCGGTGTGCAGCACGCGGACCGCCAGTTCGGTCTCGTCCTCGTCGATCATCACGCTGACCTTGATCTCGGACGTAGAGATCGCCTGGATGTTGATGCCGCGCTCGGCGAGGCTCTTGAACATCGTCGCGGCGACACCCGCATGGCTTTTCATGCCCACGCCCACGACGCTGATCTTGGCGATGCGGCTGTCGGTGATGATGCGGTTGAAGCCGATCTCCTGCCGCCGGTTCTCCAGCAGCGCCTCGGCCCGGGCGAGGTCGGCCTGGGGCACGGTAAAGGTCACGTCGGTCTCGCCCTTGTCGCGGCCGACGTTCTGGATGATCATGTCGACGTTGATGCTCGCCTGCGCCAGCGGTTCGAAGATGTGCGCCACCGCGCCCGGCTTGTCGGGCACGCGGGTGAGGATGACCTTGGCCTCGTTCTTGTCGTGCGCGATGCCGGTGACGTGCTGGCGTTCCATTTCGCCCTTCTCCACTAGGTCGTTCATTTCCCCTTCCGAAACGATCATCGTGCCGGGGAGGTCGTCGGCGGGAACCGCGTCGTCGCCGATGAAGCTGGAGAGGACCTGCACCCGCACGCCCTCCTTCATCGCGAGGCCGACGCTGCGGGTCTGAAGGACCTTGGCCCCCACGCTCGCGAGTTCGAGCATTTCCTCGTAGGTCACCGCCTTCAGCTTGCGCGCCTTGGCGACGATCCGCGGGTCGGTGGTGTAGACCCCGTCGACGTCGGTATAGATGTCGCAGCGGTCCGCCCCGATCGCCGCGGCCACCGCCACCGCGCTGGTGTCGCTGCCGCCGCGCCCCAACGTGGTGACCCGTCCGTCGTGACCTACGCCCTGGAAGCCGGGGATCACCGCGATCTCGCCCGCCGCCATGCTGGCGAGGAGCGCGTCGGAATCGACGTCCTCGATCCGCGCCTTGGCATGCGCCTCGATCGTGTGGATCGGCAGCTGCCAGCCGAGCCAGCTTCGCGCCGGACAGCCAAGCGCCTGCAGCGTGAGTGCGAGGAGGCCGCTCGTTACCTGTTCGCCCGATGCGACCACCACATCGTATTCGGCCGGGTCGTAGAGCGGATTGGCCTCGCGGCAGAAATTGACGAGGCGATCGGTCTCGCCCGCCATCGCGCTGACGACCACGGCGACTTCGTTGCCCCCTGCAGCCTGCTTGCGCACGATGTTGGCCACGCGCCGGATGCGCTCGGTCCCGGCCATGCTGGTGCCGCCGAATTTCATCACGATCCGCGCCAAGCCGTTCACGCTCCTGCTGGATGACCCACGCCCGCGCTGTTAGGGATGCGGCATGAGCGATGCAACAACCCCCGCCGATACCAAAACTTCGCGCGGCCAAACGATCCGGCCGGAAGAAGCGGCGCATTTCGGCCGGCTGGCGGCGGACTGGTGGGACCCGAAAGGGTCGAGCGCGATGCTTCACCGCCTCGGCCCCGTCCGGCTGAAGTTCATCCGCGAGGCGATCGACATGCACTGGGGCGGCGACGTGTTCGGCGTACGGCCGCTGGCGGGCAGGAGCGCGCTCGACGTGGGGTGCGGCGCGGGGCTCCTCACCGAACCGCTCGCGCGGCTGGGGGCAGACGTGACCGGGGTGGACGCAGCGGCCGAGAACGTCATGGCCGCCGCCGCCCATGCCGAAGGCGGCGGTCTCGACATCCGCTACATGGCCGGCGAGATCGGCGACCTCGACCTCGGCACGTTCGATCTCGTCACCAGCATGGAGGTGATCGAGCACGTCGCCGACAAGCCCGCCTTCGTCGCGGCGCTGGCGGGCAGCCTCGCGCCGGGCGGCCTGATGGTGCTGTCCACGCCCAACCGCACGGTGCAGTCGCGCCTGCTGCTGGTGGGCGCGGCCGAGGCGATGGGGATGGTCCCGCGCGGCACCCACCATTGGGACGACTTCGTCACGCCCGACGAACTCGCCGACCTGCTGGCTGCCGAAGGGCTGGCGATGGGCACGCCCACCGGGATCGCATTCTCGCCCGCGAAGGGCCTGCACCTGTCGAACGACCTGTCGCTCAACTACATCGTCACCGCGACGCGGGCCTAGTCGTTCGCTTGCATGTCCTCGGGCACGTCGTCGCCGGGGCGGAAATAGAGCGCGGCGCACTCGCCGGCCAGGACCCCGCCCTCCAGCGTCAGGTCGTCCTTGTAGGCGTCGGCGACGTAGTCGAGCGTCGAGAGGTGCCGGTCCTCGAAATACATCTCGTGCACCTCGTCGCGGCCCGCGCCGTAGACGATGCGGCCGACCCCCGCCCAGATGCTGGCGAAGGTGCACATCCCGCACGGCTGGAGCGTGGAATAGAGCGTCGCGCCCTCGATCCGCATGTCGCCGTGCGCCGCGCCGGCTGCGCGCAGGGCGACGATTTCGGCATGGGCGGTGGCATCGCAGCATTCGGCGGTGCGGTTGACCCCGCGTGCGACCTCGCGCCCGTCCAGCACCACGATCGCGGCGATGGGCGTGTCGGCGGGATCGGTGCCCTTCTCGGCCACCGCGTGATCGAGGGCCGCCCGCATCCAGTCTGCGTCGGAAGGCTTGCTCATCGTTTCCTCAGCGGCACGGCGAGCGCCGGATCGTCGGTGAAGATGCCGTCGACCCCGGTCGCCGCCAGCGCCCCGAACGCGGCGGCATAGTCCCCGGCCGCCGCCTCGCCGCCGCCCTTGCGGAAGGGCGCGGGGAGGAAGGCGTTTTCCTTGCGCAATGTCCACGCATGCACTTTCAGGCCCGCCTCGTGCGCGGCATCGACGAGCCCGGTCGGCTTGCCGTCGGCCGTAACGACCAGGCGCGTGTCGACCCCGATGGCGTCGGCATACCCGGCGATCTCCGCAAGACCCGCTGGCGCGATCATCCCGGCATAGGTCATGCCCGCTTCGTCCGCCGGCCCGCCCTCCGCGGCGACGAGCTGCACCAGCGGCAGGTCGGTCAGCCGGTCGAGCCGTTTCAGGGGCGCGATGTCGAAGCTCTGGACGAACATCGGCACGGTTTTCCCGTCGAGCCCTTCGGTCTTCAGCGCGCGGACGAACAGGTCGACGGTGTCGATGCCCTGTTGCAGCAGGTAGGTCGGGTGCTTGAGTTCGGGATAGAGCCCGACCGCCCGCCCGCTTTCCGCCACCTTGGCGCGCACGAGCGTCACGATCTCGTGGAAGGTCGGCACCTGGTACAGCCCGTCGTAGCGCATGTTGCCGCGCCGCAGCACGCCCAGCCGCTCCTTGGCGCGAAGGGTGCGCAATTCGGCAAGCGTGAAATCCTCGGCGAACCAACCGGACACCAGCCGGCCGTCGATCTCGGCAGTCTTGCGGCGATCCGCGAATTCTTCGCGGGCAGCGACGTCGGTCGTGTCCGACAGCTCGTTCTCGTGCCGCGCGACGAGGACGAGGTCCTTGGTCGCCACCAGGTCGGGCTCGATGAAGTCGGCCCCGGCGTCGATCGCCCGTTCGTAGGCGGCCAGCGTGTGCTCGGGCCGTTCGCCGCTGGCACCGCGGTGGGCGATGACGGTCTGGGCGTGGGCGGGACCGGCGGCGGCGAACGCGCCCAGCGCGGCGAGCAGAACGGGGAGGAAGCGCATCGCCCCGCCCCTTGCCGATGCGATCCTGAACCTCACCCGATCACCGGTACCCGGCCACGCGGGCGATTGCCGCGCGGGTCGCCGCCTCACGCTGGGCCCAGTCGCCGGAAATCGTCTCGTAACGCACGCCCGCAGTGCGGAGCAATTCCTCCGCGATTCCGGCGAACTGCGCGCGCGCTTCCTCCAGCCCGAAGAAGCGCGTGCGGTCGAACACCCACGGCACGTCTGGCGCGAACAGCAGGTAGAGTTCGGCCTTCTCGAACGAGACGAGCTCGCCGGGTATCTCGCCGAACAGCATGTGCGCCCAGGCGGCGGTCATCAGCGGATCGGTATCGAGCAGGACCAGCGGCGGATCGCCTTCACTCGCCGCGTGCATAAGCCGGTCCTGTTCGCGCGCGATGGTCAAAAGGTCCTGCATCGTGAAATCGGTCGTCACCGTCTCGGCATAAGTCCGGCCGTATTCGGGCACCAGCGGACAGCCCAGCTCGCCCGCCAGCAGCGCCGCGAGGCTCGACTTGCCGGTGCTCTCGGCCCCGTGGAAACACACCCTGATCATACCGCCACTTCCCCCCGGGCCGCGCGCCTCCATTCACGCAGGCCCACGACCGACAGCACCAGGAACGCGGCATAGAGCACCGCGAGCAGGTGCAGGTCGCGCACCAGATAGAGGACGATCGAGACCGCGTCGACGACGATCCACAGGATCCAGTTCTCGATGCGCCGGAACGCGAGGAGGAGCTGGGCGGCCACGCTCATCCCCGCGACCGCGCTGTCGGCCATCGGCAGCGCGGCATCGGTATGCACGCCGAGGAGGAGCCCCACCGCGATGCTCGCCGCGGCGGTGACGCCGAGCCATGCGATCCGCGCCGGCCACTGCATGCAGCCGACCGGAACCGCGGTATCCGGGCCTCCGCTCGTGCCCGCCCGCGACCACAGGACCCAGCCCCAGATGTTGGCGATGAAAAAGAACGCTTGCAGGCCCGTCTCGGCATAGAGCTTCGCCTCGAACAGGACGAAGCCGATGCACGTGACCATGGCCATCGCGGCGGGGAAGTTCCACACCGAGCGGCGGATGAGGAGGACGATGTTGAGGAAGCCGAGAGCGGTCCCGGCGATCTCCAGCGGGTTCACGCCCGGCCGTTCATCGGAGCGCGGCGGTCCATTCGGCTTCGTCGAACCCGACCAGCAGGCCGCCGTCGTGCTCGACCACCGGGCGTTTGATCATGGAAGGCTGCGCGGTCATCAGCCGGATCGCCTTCTCGGCGTCGAGATCCACTTTTTGCGCGGGCTCGAGCTGGCGGAAGGTTGTACCGCGCCGGTTGAGCAGCGCTTCCCAGCCGACTGCCGCAACCCAGGCGCGCAGCTGGTCGGGATCGGTGCCTTCCTTCTTGTAGTCGTGGAAAGCGTAATCGACGCCGTTCGTATCCAGCCAGGCGCGCGCCTTCTTGACGGTGTCGCAGTTGGGAATGCCATAGAAGCGGGCGGTCACGGTGGGGAATCTCCTGTCGTCACCGCCCGCCTAGCGCGGGCGTGCGCGGTCGCGAAGTCAGCCGACGCGGAAATCCACGATGCGGCCGTCGCTGCGGAAGGTGCAGGTGAATTCGTCGGTGCGGCTGTCGCGGCTGTCGATCCGGCCGAGCACGCGGACGGTGTCGCCGCCCTGGCGCACGTCGGTGATCTGGACCCGGCCGTACCGCGAGGCCTGCCGGCCGCACGCATCGACCGCGGCGCGCTCGAAATCGTTCATGTTGTAGTTGTTGTTGTAGTTGCCGGTCGTGCCGCCGAGAATGCCGGCGAGCAGGCCGCCCAGCGGATCGTAGCCGTACCCGTTGTTGTAGCCGCCGCCGTATCCACCGCCGTAGCCGCCTCCGTAGGTGGTGCAACCGCCAAGAGCGAGGGAGCCGGCGAGTGCTGCGGCGATAACGGATGTGCGCATGTCTGTATCCTTTTGGGTAGAGGGCGACACGTCCACCATCGCGCCGGAATGCCGACTCTACGCGGCAGGCCGCGTGTCGTTCCGCGAGGGGTGCGGTCGGTCGGCGGCGAAGCGGTGGACCCGCACGTCGCCGCACGCGAACAGGGTGTAGTCGGCGTAGTATTCGGCGCGGCCCCGCCGCTGGACGCCGCGATGCTCCTCCAGCCTTCCCCATGCGCGGGCCGCGGCCTCGTCCGCCCATTCGCTTATCGCGACGACCTCGCCGTCGTCGGCGGTGTAGGACTTGAACGAGAGGAAGCCCGGCTGCGCTTGCGCGAGGCGCTCCATCGCCGCGGCATCGGCGGCGTAGGCACCGCTATCGATGTCGGCGCGCTTGCGGTTGCGGAAGACGACGAGGAACATCGCGCCGCCCTCCCCCGCTCAGCCGAGGTGCGCGTCGGCGATGGCGACCGCGAGCGCGTCGGCCGCGTCCGCGCCGGCGACCCGCGCGCCGGGCAGGAGTACACGCAGCATCGCCTGGACCTGCGCCTTTTCCGCCCCGCCGGTGCCGACGACCGCCTTCTTGACCAGCCGCGCCGCGTGTTCGCGCACCGGTACGCCCGCGCGGCCGCACGCCGCCAGCACCGCGCCCCGCGCCTGGGCGAGCTTCAGAGTCGATTGCGGGTTCTTGTTCACGAAGACTTCCTCCACCGCGACCCGGTCGGGCGCGTGGACCGCGATCAGCGCGGCGATGGCGTCGTGGAGATGATGCAGACGCTCGGCCATCGGCGCCTTCGCGTGCGTCGGCACCTGTCCGTTGGCAAGGTGCGACAGGCGCGATCCTTCGGCACGGATCACGCCCCACCCGGTGCAGCTGAGCGACGGGTCGAGGCCGAGGATGATCATCGGCGCACGATCATCGGCGGATGAACGCTGTCGGAGCGGTCGGTATCGCCGAACAGGCGACGACCGCCCGGCCCATCAGCCCATCTTCTCGAGAATCTCGTCGCTGACCTCGTAGTTGCCCCAAACGGTCTGGACGTCGTCGTCGTCGTCGAGCGCGTCGACCAGCTTCAGCAGTGTCGCGGCGTTGGCCTCGTCGACGTCGACCGTCAGGTTGGGCTTCCACGCGAGCTTGACCGATTCGGGTTCGCCGAGCGACTTTTCGAGCGCGCTCGCGACTTCGTGCAGGGCTTCCATGTCGGTCCATATGGTGTGGCCGTCGGCGGTGCTCTCGATGTCGTCGGCACCCGCTTCCATCGCGGCTTCCAGCACCTTGTCCTCGTCGCCGGCGCTCGCCGGGTATTCGATCAGGCCCTTGCGCTCGAACCCGTGGCTGACCGCGCCGGTAGCGCCCAGGTTGCCGCCGTTCTTGCTGAACGCGGTGCGCACATTGGTGGCGGTGCGGTTGCGGTTGTCGGTCAGCGCCTCGACGATCAGCGCGACGCCGCCGGGGCCGTACCCCTCGTACCGGATTTCCTCGTAATCGTCGCCTTCGTTGGCGCTCGCCTTGTCGATCGCTCGCTGGATGTTGTCCTTGGGCATCGAGGCCGCCTTGGCGTTGTTCACCGCCAGCCGCAGGCGCGGGTTCATGTCGGGATCGGGCATCCCGCTCTTGGCCGCCACGGTGATCTCGCGGCTGAGCTTACTGAACTGCGCCGAGCGCTTCTTGTCCTGCGCGCCCTTGCGGTGCATGATGTTCTTGAATTTGGAATGGCCTGCCATGGGTCCGTTCTGACTGTTGTTCTGGGCGGGAAAAGTGGGGGCGCATTAGCCACATGGACGGGCAGCCGACAAGAGCCGGATCGCGCGGACTGGTGCGAGGCGAATGGGCGCGGGTATGGGATTTGCTGAAGCGCCCCGTCCTTCCACCGCGGGCCGAGCTTTCACCCGGCGGGACCCTGCGCATGCTGGGGCCGCTGTTGCTGCTCGACGTGGCGCTGATGGTCGTGCTGATCGGCGGCGTCGGGATCGCGGCGGGACTGGGCTTCGAGATGCCCGAACACCTGCTGGCCGACATGGCGCTGACGCCGGCGGTCGTCGCCGCCCTCGTCCTCGCCGCGCCGATCGGGGAGGAGATCGTCTTTCGCGGATGGGTCTCCGGGCGGCCGGGCCACGTCCTGGCGACGATCCTGCTGCTGGTGGCGGTCGCCGCCGCGGTGTTCGGGCGAGAGAACATGGCGATGCTGGTGGTAGCCCTGATCGCGCCGGTGCTTGCGCTCGCCGCGCTGTTCCTGCTGCGCCGGCGCGACGCGATGAGCTGGTTCGCGAGGGCGTTTCCGGTGCTGTTCTACGTGAGCGCGGCGATCTTCGCACTCGTCCACCTGACCAACTACGCGAACAGCGGCATGGCGACGGCGCTGCTCGTGCCGCTCGTCGTGCCGCAGTTCGTGCTCGGGTTGCTGCTGGCCTACATCCGGGTCCAGCGCGGGTTGTGGAGTTCGATGGTGTTCCACGTGCTCCACAACGCGCTGTTCGTCGGGCTGATGCTGCTGGGCAGCAGCGCCGCCTAGCCGTTGACGACGATCCCGCCGTTCGGGTGCAGGACCTGTCCCGACATGTAGCTGGAATCCTCGCACGCCAGGAACAGGAACGCCGGGGCGACCTCGTTCGGCTGGCCCGGGCGGCCCATCGGCGTGTCCTTGCCGAAGTCGTCCATCTTTTCGGGCGGCTGCCCGCCCGAGGGGTTGAGCGGCGTCCAGATCGGCCCCGGCGCCACGGCGTTCACGCGGATGCCGTGCTCGATCAGGTTCTCCGACAGCGAACGGGTGAACGCGGTGATCGCGCCCTTCGTGGCGCTGTAGTCGAGCAGGATCGGCGCGCCCTTGTACATCGTCACGCTGGTGCAATTCACGATCGCCGCACCCTTCTTGAGGTGCGGGCGGGCGGCCTGGACGAGGTAGAACATGGAAAAGATGTTCGACTGGAACGTGCGCTGCAATTGCTGGACCGTGATGTCGGTCACGTCCTCGTCCGGGTGCTGCTCGCCCGCGTTGTTGACGAGGACGTCGAGCTTCCCCCACTTCTCGATGGTCTTGTCGACCAGCGCCTTGCCCACGTCGGGATCGCCGAGGTCGCCCCTGTGCAGGATCGCCTCGCTGCCTTCGTCCGCCACGCGGTCGGCGGTGAACTGTGCGTCGTCGTCTTCCTCGAGATAGGCGATCGCGACCTTGGCGCCCTCGCGCGCGAAGAGGATCGCGGTGGCCCGCCCGATACCGCTGTCCGCGCCGGTAACGATCGCCACCTTGCCCTTAAGCCGGCCCGAACCGGGATAGCGCGGCTGCCACTCAGGCTTGTCGTCCATCTGCGATTCGTGGCCGGGCATCCGCGGCTCTTCGTTCGTCTCCTCGACGAAGGCCTGGTCGACGGTTTCGGTATCGGTGGTCATCTTTGCAGTTCCTCGAATTGGGGTTCGAGGTTGCAATGAACGGGGCGGAACGGGCGTTCCTTATCCTGCGATAGAAGCGCGCTCAGCCGAGGCCGAGCGCTGCCTTGCCATCGGTCGCAGGCGTCAGCCGAGGCCGAGCGCTGCCTTGCCATCGGTCGCAGGCGTCAGCCGAGACCGAGCGCCGCCTTGTAGGTGTCGAGCACCATTTCCATCTCCGCGCGGTCGTCGGGCTTCATCTTCCGCAAGCGGACGATCTGGCGCATGATCTTGGCGTCGTAACCGACCGCCTTGGCCTCGGCATAGACGTCGCGGATGTCGTCGGCGATGCCCTTCTTCTCTTCCTCGAGGCGTTCGATGCGCTCGATGAGAAGGCGCAGGCGGTCGTCGGTGGCGTCGGCCATTTCAGGGTAACTCCGGCAATGTGAGAATCGGTCGGCCGCGCGATAGCCAGCCGTACGGAGCGTTTGAAGGTGCCGTGGAAAACTATTCGGGCGCGTTGCGCTCCATGCTCGCGGCCATGCGGTCGAGCTGTTCCTGCGTGGCGGGCGACTGGTGGCGCTCCTTCCACTGGGCGGCCGGCATTCCGTGGACGAGTTCGCGCGCCTCGGCCTTGTCGCCCGGGAAGCCGGCATCGCCGATCCAGTCGGCGAGGCAGTTGCGACAGAACCCGGCGAGCCCCATCAGGTCGATGTTCTGCGCGTCGGTCCGGTGGCGCAGGTGGCGCACCAGCCGGCGGAAGGCGGCGGCGGCCTGCGCATCGTCGAGGCGGTCGAGCGGGTCCGAATTCGTATCCATCGAAGCTAACAATCCTTTGTCTTGCACCGTTGCCCTGCCATAGGCGGACGTCATGCAGAAGCTCGAACCGCGCAGCCGCAAGGTCAAGGTCCTTGCCACCGTCGGCCCCGCCAGCCGCAGTCCCGAAATGCTCGAGAAGCTGCTCGTCGCGGGTGCCGACGCCTTCCGGGTCAACATGAGCCACGGCGAGCATGCCGACCATGCCGCCACGATCAAGGCCATCCGCGAGCTCGAGAAGACATCGGGCCGTCCGATCTCCATCCTCGCCGACCTGCAGGGTCCCAAGCTGCGCGTCGGCCGCTTCAAGGACGGACAGGCGGTGATCCGCCATTCGGGCCACTTCACGCTCGACCGCGACCCCGCCCCCGGCGACGAGACGCGCGTCGAACTGCCGCATCCCGAACTGTTCGGCATCCTGCAGAAAGGGCAGCGGCTGCTGATCAACGACGGCAAGATCCGTCTGAAGGTGATCAAGGCCGATGAAGACGCGATCCTGTGTTCGGCCGAAGTCGGCGGGGTCATCTCCGACCGCAAGGGTGTGAACGTGCCCGATGCCGAAGTGCCGATCCCGGCGCTCACCGAAAAGGACCGGCGCGACCTCGCCTTTGCCGTCCAGCAGGGGGTCGACTGGATCGGCCTCAGCTTCGTCCAGCGGCCCGAGGATCTGGCCGAAGCGCGCAAGCTGATGGGCGGATACGGCGCACTCTGCGCCAAGATCGAGAAGCCGAGCGCGGTGAAGCGCCTCGCGGAAATCCTCGAGATGAGCGACGGCATCATGGTCGCGCGCGGCGATCTCGGGGTCGAGCTCGACCCGGAAGAAGTGCCGCCGCTCCAGAAGAAGATCGTCGACCTGGCGCGCAACGCCGGCAAGCCGGTGATCGTCGCGACGCAGATGCTCGAATCGATGATCGAGAGCCCGACGCCCACCCGCGCCGAGGTCTCGGACGTGGCCAACGCGGTCTACGACGGCGCCGACGCGGTGATGCTCAGCGCGGAAACCGCGGCGGGCGACTGGCCGGTCGAAAGCGTCGCGATCATGAGCCGCATCGCCACCCAGGTCGAACGCGACGACGCCTACATTGGCCGGGTGCGCTATCTCGACACCCCGCCCGACCGCACGACCGCCGACGCGCTGGCGCACGCCTGCATGACCATCGCCGATACGGTCGCCATCTCCGCGGTCGTCGTATTCACCGGTTCGGGGAGCACGGCCCGCCGCGTCGCACGCGAGCGGCCGAGCGTGCCGATGCTGGTCCTGACCCCCAGCGTGAAGACCGCACGCCGTGTCGGGCTGCTATGGGGCGCGACCGCCGTCGCCACCAAGGATATCGGCAGCTTCGAGGAGATGATCGCCAAGGGAAAACGGATGGCGCTGCGCCATCGGTTCGGCAAGGCGGGCGACAAACTGATCGCGCTCGCCGGCGTCCCCTTCGGCACGCCCGGCAGCACCAACCTGCTCCATGTCGTCACGCTGACCGGCGACGAACTGAAGCGGCACGTGAGCAACGACGCCTAGGCGAACCCTTCGAGGAATGCGGCGACGTTCGCGCCCAGCGCGTCCACCGCGTAGCCGCCTTCCATGACGATCGCGGTCAGCAACCCGAGACCGGCGATCGCGGCGCCCATCGCGGTGTAGTCCGCGGTTTCGATCCGGAACTGCGAGATCGGGTCGCCCGCGAAGGTGTCGGCGCCGTAGGACACGACCAGGATGGTCGCGCCGAAGTCGGCGATGGCCCGCAGCGCGGTGCCGAGCGCCGGGGCGTAGTCGGCCCATCCCGTACCGCGCGGCAGCGGCAGGTTCAGCGTCGCGCCTTCGCCCTCGCCTGCGCCGCGCTCGTCGGCATGGCCCCAGAAGAACGGGTAGTCGGTCCGGGGATCGGCGTGGATCGAGGCGAAGAGCACCCCGCCATCCTCGTAGAACAGATCCTGCGTCCCGTTGCCGTGGTGATAGTCGACGTCGAGGATCGCCACGCGGTGTCCGGCCGCCTCGGCCGCGCGGGCGGCGATGGCGGCGTTGTTGAGGAAGCAATAGCCGCCCAGATAGTCGCGGCCGCAGTGATGGCCGGGCGGACGACAGAGCGCGAAGGCGCTGCGGTCCCCGCCCAGCACCGCGTGGGTCGCGGCGAGAGCGGCTTGCGCACCCCAGTAGGCCGATTGCCACGTGCCCGCCGCGATGGGGCTGCTGGCGTCCATCGCGTAGGCACCGATCCGCGCATCGACCCGCTTCAGCGCCAGCGGGCGGCGGCGGACGACCGGGAAGCTGTAGCCGATGGCGTCGCCCGTCCGGCCCGCGGCCAGCCAGTCGTCATGGGCGGTCTGCAGGAAGGCGAGGTAGCCGGGATTGTGCACCGCCAGGATCGGGTCCATCCCCCGATCATCCGGCAACTCGCCCGCACCGATCGCGGCGACGATCGCGTCGAGCCGTTCGGGCACTTCGGCGAACGGGGTCCACTCGCCGTTGTGCAGTTCGCGCACCGGAGCATGGTCCCGCTGGCGGGGATCGTGGAACACCTTCATGCGCCGGCCGCCCGCAGCAGCCGCCGGCGGACCGTATCTTCCCCCAGCAGCGGCAGCAGGCGCGCCATTTCCGGGCCCGAATCCTGGCCTGTCAGTGCCCGGCGCAGGGGCAGGAACAGCGCCTTGCCCTTGCGGCCCGTGGCCTCCTTGAGCGCCCCCGTCCAGACGGCCCACGCATCGTCCTGCCATGCAAGATCAGCCTCCGCCTGCCGGAGAAAAGCGCGCGTGTCGGCGTCGAAAACAGGCAGGTCGATGGGCCCCGTCACCACACGCCACCAGTCCGCCGCATCCGCGACCTTTTCGAGGTTCGGACGGATCGCGAGCCAGGCCGCCTCGTCCATGCCCGCAGGCAAGCGATCGGCCACCGCGACAAAGGGAAGCTGGTGGACGATGCCGTGGTTGACCCGGTCGAGCTCGGCCTCGTCGAACCGAGCGGGCGCGCGCCCGAAGGTAGAAAGGTCGAACGTGTCGACGAGGGTCTGCCGGTCGGCGATCGGCTCCACCGGCAACGAGGTGCCGAGCCGCGCGAGCAACGCCACCACGGCGTCCGATTCGATCCCGCTCTCGCGTAGGGCCGCGCCCGACAGCGATCCCAGCCGCTTCGACAGCTTGCCCTCGGTACCCACCAGCAAAGCCTCGTGGGCAAACCGCGGTAGCGGCCTTGCTGCACCGAAGCCCGCAGCATGAAGCGCGGTAAACATCTGAATTTGCGCGGCCGTGTTGCTGACATGGTCCTCGCCCCGCAACACGTCGGTGATGCTCATCTCGATATCGTCGATACAGCTCGGCAGCATGTAGAGCCAGCTTCCGTCCGCGCGGCGCACCACCGGATCGGAGAGCTGCGCGGGATCGAAGTGTTGCGGCCCGCGGATGCCGTCGTTCCACTCGATGGGTTCCGCCGGATCGAGCGCGAAGCGCCAGTGCGGTGCAGTCCCCTCGGCCGCGAACCGGACGTGATCGGCCTCGGTCAGCGACAATCCCGCCCGGTCGTAGATCGGCGGGAGCCCGCGCCCCAGCAGCACCTTGCGTTTGAGGTCGAGTTCCTGCGCCGTCTCGTAGCAGCGATAGACGCGCCCCGCCTGCCGCAGCCGCTCGAACGCGTCCTCGTAGATCGCCGTCCGGGCCGACTGCCGCTCCTCCGCGTCCGGTTCCATCCCCAGCCAGGCGAGATCGGCGCGGATCGCGTCGACGTAGTCCTCGCGGCTGCGCTCCGCATCGGTATCGTCGATCCGCAGCACGAAACGTCCGCCGGCCTTCTTCGCCAGCATCCAGTTGTGGAGCGCGGTGCGGATGTTGCCGACATGGAGCAGGCCGGTCGGCGACGGGGCGAAACGGGTGACGGTGGTCATGCGCTGATCTCGAATACGGCGTGCTCGGCGCGCCAGTTGGCCCCGGCGCTGCCGATCGGGCGGTCGCCGGCGAAGAACCACTCGCGTTCGATCCGCACGCGCTTCGCCGCGGCGAGCTCGCGGAAATCGGCGACGGTGACGTGGTGGATGTTCTGCGTTTCGTACCAGCTCACCGGCAGGCTGCGGGTGACCGGCATCCGCCCGCCGAACGTCAGCGCGGCGCGCATCCGCCAGTGCGCGAAGTTGGGAAACGACACGAACGCCTGCCGCCCGACGCGCAAAAGCTCGTCGAGCATCCGGTCGGGCCGCGCGGCGGTCTGGAGGGTCTGCGACAGGATCGCGGTGTCGAACCCCTTGTCGGGATAATCGGCGAGGTCGCGGTCGGCATCGCCCTGCACCACGCTGAGGCCGCGTGCCACGCAGCGTTCGACCAGCGCGGGGTCGAGTTCCAGCCCCCGCGCGTCGCATCCGCGGTCGCGCAGCGCAGCCATCAGCGCCCCGTCGCCGCAGCCGACGTCGAGCACGCGGGTGCCGGGCGTCACATGGGCGGCGATAACCGCGAGATCGGGACGCAGTTCGGTCATCCGACGAACCCCGCCACCACGCGGTCGAGCGCTGCGTGTTCGAGCAGGAAGCTGTCGTGCCCGTGCGGCGCACTCAGTTCGACGAAGCTCACCGCCGCGCCGGCAGCGTTCAATGCGTGCACGACGTGCCGGCTTTCGGCGGTGGGATAGAGCCAGTCGCTGTCGAAGCTGACGAGGCAGAACCGCGCGTCCGTGCCCGCGAAGGCGTTGGCAAGCCGCCCGCCGTGCTCCTCGGCCAGATCGAGGTAATCCATCGCGCGGGTGATGTAGAGGTAGCTGTTGGCGTCGAACCGCCGGGTGAAGCCGCTGCCCTGATGGCGCAGGTAGCTTTCGACCTGGAAATCCGCGTCGAAGCCGAATGTCTTCTCGTCGCGTTCCTGCAGGTTGCGCCCGAACTTCTCGGTCAGGCCCCCTTCGGAAAGGTAGGTGATGTGCGCCGCCATCCGCGCGACCGAAAGCCCCTTGTCCGGCGCGCGGCCCGATCCGTAGTAGTCGCCCCCCTGCCAGTCGGGGTCGGCCATCACTGCCTGCCGGCCGACCTCGTGAAAAGCGATGTTCTGGGCCGAGTGCCGCGCGGTCGTCGCGATCGCGAGCACTCGGGCGGCGCGGTCCGGAAAATTCGCCGCCATGCTCAGCGCCAGCATCCCACCCATCGATCCGCCGACCACCGCGTGCAGGCGCCCGATCCCCAATCCGTCCAGCAGCGCGACCTGCGCGCGGACCATGTCGCGGATGGTGATGACGGGAAAGCGCATGGCATAGGGCGCGCCATCCGCCGCAAGGCTTGCCGGGCCGGTCGAACCCATGCACCCGCCCAGAATGTTGGCGCAGATCACGTGGTAGCGGCCCGTGTCGACCGGCTTGCCGGGGCCGACCATCCGCTCCCACCAACCCGGTTTGCCGGTCAGGGGATGGGTGCTGGCGACGTACTGGTCGCCCGTCAGCGCGTGGCAGACGAGGATGGCGTTCGAACGATCCTCGGCCAGTTCGCCGTACGTCTCGTAAGCGATCTCGACGCCGTCCAGCGCCTGCCCGCCGTCGAGCGGCAGGGGCGCGGGGAGGGTGTATGTCTGCGGGGCTGTCGCGGGCGGCATCGACCGTCCCGATAGAGAGGAAGCTCGCCGTGGCCAACCACCGCTTTTTCTTTGATGCAACGCCTTCACCGCTGTCATAAGCGCGGCCCGATGGCCGACAGACCCACCCTGAAGCCCTGGATCGAGTGCATCCATGCCTACGTCCCGGGCAAGTCCGCCGGGGCGGACGGCACACCGCTGGTCAAGCTCTCGGCCAACGAGAACCCGCTCGGCTGCTCGCCCGCGGTCTTCGACGCTCGCGCGCAGGCCGCAGCGCCCGGCCTTTACCCCGATCCCGACAGCACCGACCTGCGCGAAGCGTTGGGGGCGAGGTTCGGCATCGATCCGGCACGCATCGTATGCGGTACCGGCTCGGGCGAACTGCTCCACTGCGCGGTGCAGGCCTTCGCCGGGCCGGGCGACACCGTGGTCATGCCGCGCTACTCGTTCTCGCTCTACCCGCTGCTGGCGGCAAAGGTCGGGGCAGAAGCGGTGCCGGCGCCGGACGCGGATTACGCCGCCAGCGCCGACAGCCTGCTGGCCAGCGTCGACGACCGCACGCGAGTCGTCCTGCTCGACAACCCGAACAACCCCGTCGGTTGCTGGCTCGATGCCGGCGAGGTCGCGCGCCTCCACGCCGGGCTGCCGACGGACGTGCTGCTCGTCGTCGATCAGGCCTATGCCGAGTATCTCGGCGAGGGACAGGACGACGGCGGCCTCGCGCTAGCAGCGGCGCACGACAACGTGCTGGTCACCCGCACGTTCTCCAAGGCCTACGGCATCGCCGGCGAGCGGGTCGGCTGGGCAACCGGCGCGCCGCACCTGATCGACGCGATCAACCGGCTGCGCGGCGCCTTCAATGTCACCGCCACCGGGCAGGCGGCCGCGCTGGCCGCACTGGGCGACGAGGCGTTCGTCGAGCGAAGCCGGGCCGAGAACGCCGCCAACCGCGAGCGGTTGGCGGGTGCGCTCGCCCCGCTCGGCAATCACGGCATTCGCGCGCTTCCGAGCGAGGGGAACTTCGTGCTCGTGCTGTTCGACGGCGCGCTGAACGCCGCGGCCGCGATGGAGGCGATCGCCGCTGCCGGTTACGCGGTGCGGCACCTGCCGGGCCAGGGGCTCGGCAACGCGCTGAGGATTACCGTGGGCAAGGCGATCGACATGGAAGCGGTCGCCGAGGCGATTCGCCGCGCGGTGGAGAAAGCAGGGTGACGTTCGGGCGCGTCGCGGTCGTCGGGCTCGGCCTCCTGGGCGGGTCGGTGGGTCTCGCGATCGCCGACAACCTGCCCGATTGCACGACCACCGGTTACGACGCCGATCCCGCCACCCGCCTCCGCGCCGCCGAACGCGGATTGGTGAACCGGGTCTGCGACACCGCTGCCGAAGCCGTGGCGGGCGCCGATCTCGTGATCTTCTGCGTGCCCGTGGGCGCGATGGGCGATGCGGCCGCGCAGATCGCGGATGCCCTGCCCGAACGTGCGATCGTCAGCGACGTGGGCTCGTCGAAAGCCTCCGTTGCCGAGGCGCTGCGGGCCGCGCTGCCCGGCGCCACGGTCATTCCCGCCCACCCGGTCGCGGGCACCGAGAACAGCGGGCCCGACGCCGGCTTCGCCCACCTCTTCCGCCACCGATGGTGCATCCTCACCCCGCCTGCCGACGCCGACCACGCCGCCACCGCGCGGCTGTCGGCTTTCTGGGAAGCGCTGGGCGCGCGGGTCGAGATCATGGACGCCGCGCATCACGATCTCGTGCTCGCGGTCACCAGCCACATCCCGCACCTCATCGCCTACACCATCGTCGGCACCGCCAGCGACCTCGAGGAAGTGACCCGGGGGGAAGTCATCAAGTACTCGGCCGGCGGTTTCCGTGACTTCACCCGCATTGCCGCCAGCGATCCGGTCATGTGGAGGGACGTCTTCCTGTCGAACCGCGAGGCGGTGCTGGAGATGCTAGGCCGCTTCACCGAAGACCTGACCGCGCTCCAGCGCGCGATCCGCCGCGGCGACGGCGAGGCGTTGTTCGACCTCTTCACCCGCACCCGCGACATTCGCCGCTCGATCGTCGAGCAGGGACAGGACGACGCGCGGCCCGACTTCGGCCGCTCGGATCACTAATCACGCGTTCAGCGCGTTGATCGCCTCGTGCACCCGGCGCTCGGCTTCCTCGCGCGGAAGGCCCGGGGGGATCGGTTCGCCGAAGCGGTAGGTGATCGTGCCGGGGCGTTTCCACTTGCGGTGATAGAGCGGCCCGCTGTCGATCGCGACCGGGACGACCGGCAGGCCGAGCAGCTTGTAAAGGCCCGCGAAGCCAGAAAGCAGCGGCGGCTGCGTGCCGTGCGGCATCCGGCTGCCTTCGGGAAAGATCACCAGCGGGCGGCCCGTCGCCGCGTGTGCCTTCGCCGCGTTGAGCATCGTGCGCAGCGTCTTCGCGCCCTGATCGCGGGCCACCGGGATGAGGCCGTAGGCGAGCGCCGCGCGGCCCCACAGCGGGATGTCGAACAATTCCTGCTTGGCGAATACGACCGGATCGCGGAACAGCGCGGGCATGTCGATCGCCTCGTAGAAGGCCTCGTGCTTCAGCGCGTAGAGCACCGGCCCATTAATCGGCGCGCCTTCCTGCACGAGCCGGATGCCCAGGAATACCCGCGCGCAGGCTCGGTGATACCGCGACCAGGCTTGCACGATCCGGTGCGACAGGTCGCGGCCCACCGGCACCGCCAGGAGCGAGGCCGAGGTGTAGAAGATCGAGCCGAGGTAGAACGCAAGGTAGAAGGCGATACTGCGCAGGACGGTCATGGTCGGGACTCCTACGCCGGAAGCAGCCGCACGAGCGCGCTCGCGATCAGCTTGTTGTATTCGAGGAACAGGGTCGGAAGGCTCGGCTCGGACCGGACGGCATCGCGCACCACCGTGACGCCTTCGGGCAGCACCTCCTCGATCTCGCCCGCGGCGCGGCGCATGTGCCAGTCGGTCGTGACGAGGCGGATCGAACGGACGCGGTGATCGGCCACCCAGGCGGCGGTCTCGGCAGCATTGCTGCGGGTATCGACGGCGGCGTAGCCCAGCACCACACAGCATTCCATCAAGCGGTCGGGCACCTCGAACTGGGCGGCGAATTCGCGCGGCTTCACCTCGCGGTCGACCCCGGTCACGAGCATCTTGCGCGCCCGTCCGCCGGCGACGACTTCGAGCCCGTGCTCGATCCGCCCGGGCCCGCCGGTGGGAATGACGACGATATCGGTGCGCACGTTTGGCGAAGGCTGCGGCAGTGCGGCGGCAAACCAGATGAAGCCGAGGGCGTAGACCACCAGCACGAACGACACGGCGCGGCGGATCACAGCATCTTCCTCAAGGCCGACAGGACCGTCCAACGGGCAGTCAGCATCGCGATGGCGACGCCCGCGATGGGGATCGCGGCGATGGCCAGCCAGTCGAACGGACCCAGCCCGCCGCCTGCGACCATGCCCGAACCGAGCGCGGCGAACTGGTTGCCGAGCACGAAGACCGCGACCATCCCGATGGCAAGGCCCGCCGCCCCGCCGGCCACTGCATCGAACCCCACCGACCGCTGGAAGATCCGCGCGATCTGCCCGTCGGTCCCGCCGAGTAGGTGGACGATCTCGATCGTCGGGCGATTGGCGCCGAGCGCGCTGCGGGCCGCGAGCCAGACGGCCGCCGCGCTCGTGAGCGCAAGCAGGACCACGAGCGCGAGGCTGAGGAGCTGGAGCGAGCGGATCGCCGCGAACACCGGGGCGAGCCAGCTCGACTGGGCATCGACCCGCGCCGCCGGGGCGGTGGCGGCCAGCGCCTGCCGCAGCCGCGCGAGCCGCGTCCCGTCGGCGGGGCCGCGCAGTTCGACGTCGACCAGCGCGGGCATCGGCACCGCCTCGCCGTCGATACCGCCGCCCAGCCACGGCTCGATCAGCGCGTCGAGCTCGCTTTCCGGCACGACGCGGATGCTCGCGACCTCGGGCAGGGCGGCAAGCGCGCGCTCGGCGGCGCGGACCTGCCGGTCGCGTTCCTCCGGCAGCGGTTCGACGACCTGCACCGTCGCCGCGCCCGAAAGCTCCGTCCGCGCACCGTCGGCAAGGTTGCTGAGCGCGAGACCGCCTGCCGCCGCGATCGTCGTCAGCGCGATCATGATGGCGATGACCCAGGGCATCGGGCCGGCGAACCGGGCGTGCGGCACCAGCGCCGCGGCACGCTCGCCGCCGAACGGCACGAGGCTGCGCGCAACCGCGCGGGTGAGGACCGGCGGGCGCTTCATGCGAAATCCTCCGCCTCGAGCAAGTCGTCGCGGTTGCGCGGTTCGCGGCGCGGCGGGAAGCGAAGCGCGCCGGTGGGGTCGTGTAGCCGCCCCTTGTCGAGCCGCATGATGAGGGAATCGGGCACCTTTCGCAGCAGGTGCACGTCGTGAGTGGCCACGACCACGGTCGTGCCGAGGCGATTGAGCGCCTCGAACAGGCGGAGCAGCTTGAGCGCCATTTCGGGATCGACGTTGCCCGTCGGCTCGTCGGCGATGAGCAGGTCCGGCCGGCCGATCACCGCGCGCGCGATCGCCACGCGCTGCTGCTCGCCGCCCGACAGCGTGGCCGGGCGCGCGTCGATGCGGTGCGTCAGGCCCACCCAGTCGAGCATGTCGGATACCGGCCCGTTGAGTTCGTCCTCGCGCACGCCCGATACGCGCAGCGGCAACGCCACGTTGTCGAAGGCGGACAGGTGCGGCACGAGGCGGAAGTCCTGGAATACGACCCCGAGCCGGCGGCGGAACGCGGGCAGCCGTTCGCGCGGGACGGTGATGACGTCGGTGCCGAACATGCGGATCGCACCCCGGCTCGGCCTCTGGGCGAGGTAGAGCAGCTTGAGCATCGAGGTCTTGCCCGCGCCGCTCGCTCCGGTGAGGAAGTAGAAACCCCCCGGATGCAGCGTGAACGAGACGTCGGTCAGCACTTCCCTGTCGGTGCCGTAGCGCAGTCCCACGTTGTCGAACGTCACGATGTCGGGCGCGTCGAAGCTCACGGCGATCGCCTCGGCGGGAGCCAGCGGGATGGGGCGGGATTGCGGGAAAACGGCATCGGCGCGCGGGCTATAGCCGCGCTTCCATGTGGAAAAAAGCCGTCTGCGTGACGGCATGGCGGCGGCGAGCCTTGTTGCGCGCTGCGGCAGGCCGTAGGAATCGCGTCGGAATGATCATCGCCTGCCCTGCGTGCTCGACGCGTTACGTCGTGCCGGACAGCGCCATCGGCGCGGAAGGGCGGACCGTGCGCTGCGCGAAATGCCGCCACAGCTGGCATGTCGACGGCCCGGTGCTCGACCTGGCGGAGATGGCCCCGCCGCCGCCCGCACCCGCTCCTGCTGCACCCGCACAGCAACCGGAGCCGCGCCCGGCCGCCGTTCAGCGCCCCGCCCCGCCGCCCGCCGCGCCGCCGGCCTTCGACGAGCGCCCCGACGATGCGCTGTCCGGCCCGCCCGCGGATGTGTCGCCGCGCCGCCTTTCGGAAGAGCCGTTAGACGAACCCGAGGCCCGCCCCGATCCACGCCCTGTCGCGGCAACCTATTCCGATGACGACCTGCCCCCGCCCACCGTCGTAGAGCGCGAACGCGCTGCCGAGCCGGAGCCCGAGGGTTACGGCGAGGAAGTCTCGCAGTTCGACTACGCCCCGCCGTTCCGGCCGCGGCGCAACATGATGAAGGTCTGGACGATCGCCGCCGCGCTGTTCGCTGCGATCGCGCTCGGCACGGTGGCGGCGGTCAGCTACTGGGGCCTGCCCGACTGGGTGCCGATCAGCCGGCCGACCTTCGCGCTCGGCCAGCGCGACCTGGTGCTCGATTTCCCGCGCGACCAGCTCGACCGGCGAACCCTGCCCGACGGGACCGAGTTCTTCGGGGTCAGCGGCACGGTCAAGAATGTGGGCCGCGAGACACTGCGCCTGCCGCCGGTGCTGATCGTGATGAGCGACGCGCGCGACCGCAAGGTGTTCAGCTGGGAAATCGCCCCGCCCAAGGCCACGATCGCGGCGGGCGAGACGGTCACGATTAACCAGGCCGTGACCGACGTGCCCAAGTCGGCCCGCTTCGTCGACATCGGCTGGAAGCCGACCTGACGAGGACCACTGGAAGCCGACCCTATCGAAAGCGGGCCGGCCCCGGTAAAGCCAGCGCGTCAGGCCAGCGCGTCGGCCAGTTCGTACCACTCGTAGCCGAGCTCGTCGGCGACCGCCTTGTAGGTCACCCGGCCGGCATGGACGTTCAGCCCTTCGGCAAGGTGCGCGTCGCGCCGCAGCGCTTCCTTCCAGCCCAGTTCGGCAATCCGCAGCGCGTGCGGCAGTGTCACATTGTTGAGCGCGTAGGTGCTGGTGCGCGCCACCGCGCCCGGCATGTTGGCGACGCAGTAATGCACCACGTCGTCGACCACGTAGGTCGGCTCGGCATGGGTGGTGGGCTTGCTCGTCTCGAAGCAGCCGCCCTGGTCGATCGCCACGTCCACCAGCACGCTGCCGGGCTTCATGGTCTTCAGCATCTCGCGGGTGACGAGCTTGGGCGCGGCGGCACCGGGGATCAGCACCGCGCCGATCACCAGGTCGGCCTCGCTCACCGCTTCTTCGAGATTGGCCTTATTCGAAAAGCGCGTGCTCGCCCGCGCTTCGAAGAAGGTGCCGACCTTTTCCAGCACTTCGGGATCGCGGTCGAGGATGGTGGTATCGGCGCCGAGGCCGGCGGCCATCTGCGCGGCGTTGAAGCCGACCACGCCGCCGCCGATGATCACGACCTTGCCCGGCATCACGCCCGGAACGCCGCCCAGCAGCACGCCGCGCCCGCCGTGGGCCTTCTCCAGCGCGGTCGCGCCGGCCTGGATGCTCATGCGGCCGGCAACCTGGCTCATGGGCTTGAGCAGCGGCAGCTGGCTGCCCGGCCCGGTTACGGTTTCGTAGGCGATGGCGGTCACGCCGCTTTCGACCAGTTCGCGGGTCTGGTCGGGATCGGGTGCGAGATGCAGATAGGTGTAGAGCACCTGCCCTTCGCGCAGCATCGCGCGCTCGGCCGCCTGCGGTTCCTTGACCTTCACGATCATCTCGCAGCCGTCGAACACGGTCCTCGCATCGGGCTGGATCTGCGCCCCGCAGGCGCGGTAATCCGCGTCGGTCGCGCCGATGCCGAGGCCGGCGCCCGACTGGATCCAGACCTCGTGCCCATGCGCGGTCAGTTCGCGCGCCGATTCGGGAGTGAGCCCCACCCGATATTCGTGGTTCTTGATCTCGCTGGGGCAACCGATGCGCATGATAACTCTCCGCAAATGGGGAAGCGTCCCCACGTGCGCGGGCCGTTACAGTTGCAACCGGTTCCCCGCAAGCGCCATGGGGACCGGCGCCATTCCGCGCGGCTATCGGATTTGTCGTCACGCAGTTGTCACACATCCCGACTAGGCGCGCTGGCGAACGACACATTCCTGTCATGAGGGACACACGAAAGTGACCGCGAACCGTCTTTCGATCTCGACGCTTGCCGTCGCCGTTGCGGCCGGCTGGGCTGCCCCCGCCGCCGCGCAAGACGATGCCGCCGTCGCCCGCGAGATCGCCGCGATGCGCGCGCAGATGGCCGCGATGGCCAGCCGCATCGATATGCTGGAAGCCGAGCTCGAGACCGCGAAGGCGCAGCCGTCCCCGCCCGCCCCCGTCGCTGTCGCCGCAATAGCTCCGATCCCCGCTCCGGCCCCCGCCGCCGAGACCAAGACCGCCTGGAAGGGCGCGCCCGAGTTCACGACCGCCAGCGGCTGGAGCTTTAAGTCCCGCGGCCGCATCCAGGTCGATGCCGGCAACCTGTCGGCACCGGACGGGATCGTCGACACCGCCACCGGCTTCGGCAGCGAATTGCGCCGCGCCTATCTTGGGTTCGATGGCAAGATCCCCGGCGGCTTCGGCTACCGCGCCGAAATCGACGTCGCCGCGAGCAGCGTCGAGATCACCGACCTCTACCTCACCTACGAGGCGTCGAAGGAACTTGGCCTCACGGTCGGCCAGCACAAGCCGTTCTGGGGGCTGGAAGAACTGACCAGCGACCTGTTCACGACGATGACCGAGCGCGCCGCGATGAACACCGCGTTCGGGTTCGAGCGGCGCTTGGGCGCAAGCGCCACCTATTCGGCCGGCGATGTCGTCGTGCAGGCCGGCGCCTTCACCGACAATGTCGCCGACCTTAACGACGACGGCAACAACTCGGTCTCGCTCGACGGGCGGGCGGTCTTCGCGCCGAAACTTGCCGGCGGCCAGTTGCACCTCGGCGGGTCGGTCCACTGGCACGACCTCAACGATTCGGCTTCCAGCGTGCGATACCGCGTGCGGCCGTTCATCCACACGCCCGACATCCGCTTCATCGACACCGGCAATCTCTCCGCACGCAGCGAGCTCGGCTACGGTCTCGAGGCGGCGTTCATCAAGGGGCCGTTCCACGTCACCGGCGAAACGCACTGGCAGCGGGTGAACCGCCCCGGCGCGCTGACCGATCCGACGTTCTTCGGCGGTTATGCAGAAGCCGGGGTATTCCTGACCAAGGGCGACACTCGCGGCTACAAGGGCGGCACGTTCGACCGGGTGAAGCCAGCCAATCCGGTCAGCAAGGGCGGCATGGGCGCCGTGCAGTTCAACGTGCGCTACGACTATCTCGACCTAGTCGACGGAGGCGTAGTCGGCGGCCGCCAGAACGGCTACGAGGCCAGCCTGATCTGGACTCCGATCGACTACGTCCGCTTCGTGCTGAACTACGGCCATGTGGTCTATTCGGATGCCGCCATCCCTGCCGCGGGCGGCGACCGGAACTACGCCGTCGACGCCGTCGGCATGCGCGCGCAGATCGATTTCTGATATCGCCAGAAACCTGTCATTCCCGTGTCACAAAGCAAGGCTAGCGGCGCGGGCGACCTGAAACAGAGGGCACCAATCCAAATGACCAAGTTCACCACCATCGCGCTCACCGCCATCTCCACCCTCGCGCTCGCCGCTTGCGGCGGCGCGGGCGGCGATGCCGGCGGCAGCCGCGATTCGATCCGCGCGGTCGGTTCGAGCACCGTCTATCCCTTCGCCAAGAAGGTCGCCGAGGATTTCGTCGCCGCCAATGCCGGCATGAAGAGCCCGCTCATCGAATCGACCGGCACGGGCGGTGGCATCAAGCTGTTCTGCGCCGGCATGGGTCCGTCGACCCCCGACATCGTGAACGCCAGCCGCCGCATGAAGGCGAGCGAGTTCGAGGACTGCAAGAAGAACGGCGTGACCGACGTCGTCGAAGTGCAGGTGGGCCTCGACGGCATCGCCTTCGCCTCGACCAAGGGCGGCATCATGATGAATCTCACCCCCGAGATCGTCTACAAGGCGCTGGCCGCCAAGCCGTTCGGCAAGGACCAGACCGCCAAGACCTGGCGCGACGTCGACCCCTCGCTGCCCGCCGAGCCGATCCTCGTCTACGGGCCGCCGTCCACTTCGGGCACGCGCGACGCGCTGAAGGAACTGATCCTCACCAAGGGCTGTGAAAGCGACCCGGCGATGAAGGCGCTGAAAGACAGCAACAAGGACCAGTTCGAGCAGGTCTGCACCGAAGTCCGCTCGGACGGCGCCTATGTCGACCAGGGCGAGCAGGACAACCTGATCGTGCAGAAGATCGAGGGCAATCCCAAGGCCGTGGGCGTCTTCGGGTTCTCCTACCTCGAGGAGAACATCCAGAAGCTGCAGGATCTGCCGATGAACGGGGTCGAGGCGACCTACGACAACATCTCGAACTTCACCTACCCCGGCGCGCGCCCGCTGTACGTCTACTACAAGAAGCAGCACGTCGGCGTGATCCCGGGTCTCGGCGAATACATGGCCCAGTGGGCCAAGAGCTGGGGCAAGGGCGGCCCGCTGTCGAAGATCGGCTTCGTCGCCGCGCCGGACGACGTCCAGGCCGCCGCCACGCAGGCCGCGACAGGCGGCACTGCGATGACGGGTGAAGGCCTCAAGTAAGCCGCGCCCGACAGGACCGTATGCGAGAGACCCCGCCGGAGCGATCCGGCGGGGTCTTTTCGTTCGGGGCCGGGCGGCCCATCTCTCGGCGATGCAATTCACGATGGCAGAGCTCGACCCGGCGACCCGCTACAAGCTGCTGGTCAACACCGTCCACCCGCGCCCGATCGCCTGGATCGTCAGTACCGGTTCGGGCGGCATGGTGAACGCCGCGCCCTATTCGTTCTTCAACGCGATGGGCGGCACGCCCCCGCTGGTAGCCATCGGCATCGGCGCCGACGATGTGCGCGCGGGCGAGGCGCGCAAGGACAGCCTGCGTAACATCCTGGACACCGAGGAGTTCACCATCGCGCTGGTGGGCGAGGATCAGGCCGAGGCGATGGTCCTTACCGCCGCCGACGCCCCGGCGGATGCGAGCGAGGCGAAGGCAGTGGGCGTCGCCCTCGTGCCATCGTCGCTCGTCGCCCCGCCGCGCATCGCCGATGCGCCGGTCGCCTTCGAATGCCGCCTGTGGCGCTTCGTCGAAACGCACGATCGCGGCGGCATCGTGATCGGCGAGGTGCTCGCGACCCATATCGACGACCGCTTCGTGGGCGACGAGGACGGGCGCCTGCGCATCGACGCCCCGGCGATGAAGCTCGTCGGCCGCGCGCACGGGGCCGGCTGGTACTGGCGCGGCAGCGACCGGACGAAGA